>JAICFA010000299.1 GCA_025923935.1 Candidatus Krumholzibacteriia bacterium | reverse complement strand
TGGAGATGTATTCGGTCGCTTCGGCGCGAATCTCGGCGCGCTCGGAGGTCGTCGCCACGCCGAAGAACAAGTCGTAGCCGATGGCGAGCGTGCGCAAGCGCAGCGCCGACAAGTACGGGTCGCTGTCGACGTTGAAATTGCGCGCCACCCACAGAGTGAAGTCGCGCCCCCACGCGAGCGCGTTGATGTCGATGGGCTCCACCAAGTAGCCCGCCAACCCGAGGTTCACGACCGGCTCTTGGCCGCCGTCGTTGCCGAGCAGCGTGTCGAACGGTGCGCTGGTGTAGACGTGGAGATATTGATTGCGAATGAATGTGAACGCGGTCGCGGGCGGTCCGATCGCCTGGACGCGCGCGCGCAGACTCGACAGGTCTCCCATGTCGAACAGAAGCGACGGGTGGGTCGCGATATAGAGCGAGTCGGGATCGGTTTCGGAGCGGCTCGGTGCTGCGCCGACGAGCAGGGTGGCGACCACGGATACTATGAGAAAAGGCCGGAACAGGATGCGAGACATGTGCCGTAGCGGCCCCTCGTTGCCGTGGTCGTGTGGTGGTTTTCAGGTGATATTTGGGCCTCCCCCGGGGCCCGGCTAACCTTCGTATCCTAGGCGAGTTCACTTCATTCGTCAAAGCAAAACACTAGGCCTAGGAACGGCGGAAAGCGAAGTACACCGCGCCCAGCAGGCAAAGCCCCGCCCACAGGTAGTCCAGCCGCGGCCGTTCCTTCATATAGACCATCGCGAAGGGAATGAAAACGGTGAGGGTGACGACTTCCTGAATCAGCTTGAGCTGCGCCAGGTCGAACGCGCGGTACCCGATGCGGTTGGCTGGGACCTGCACCATGTACTCGAAAAACGCTATCCCCCAGCTCACCAGTGCGGCGATGAACCACGGCTTGGCGTTGAGGTGTTTCAAGTGCCCGTACCACGCGAATGTCATGAACAAGTTCGACACCACCAAGAGCGAAATCGTCACCACGGCAGTTCTCACGATACACGACCTCCCAGCGTTTGCTCGGCCGACGCAACAGCGTCGCGTTCGAAGCGATTGTCGCGGTAATAGTGCCCGCCTCGCGCCGCCACCACCAGCGATGCGATGAAATAAGCGGGGATGAAAAACGGTCCCCATTGCTCCGCTTGCCGCACGTGCACGCGCTCGTGCGCGCGGGTGCGATCGAGGGCGGCCGCATCGCGTGCGACCACGACGTGGCCCAGCGTCATCGCACTCGCCCCGCCACGCAACGGAACCCAATGGCGCAAGATCGGCGCGAGTGCGCCGCTGTGGGCTTCGATCACTCCGTCGCGCACGTGCACACGTGCGCCCGTCGCCGCGGCGACGGCCACCAGCGCCAGGCCGACAAACGTGGCCGGAAAGGCCCATCCGTAGGCGAGCACGCGCTTGGGGTGCACAGCTCGGTGGTGCGGCGCCATCAATCGAGCGGCCCCAGCGCCGCCGGCCCCAGCCGGATCATTTGTCGTTCGATCCACCACGCGCGCCGCTGCACGTACTTCGAGGGGCGGTCGACGCGAAATCGTTTCGGATTCGGGAGCACCGCGGCCAGCAACGCACTTTCCTGGCGTGACAAGCGCGCGGACGATTTCTTGAAGTATTTCTGCGACGCCGCTTCGATGCCGTACACACCGTCGCCGAACTCGGCGATGTTCAAATAGACCTCCAACACGCGCCGTTTCGGCCAAAATAGCTCGATCAAAACGGTGTACCCGGCCTCCACGCCCTTGCGAAACCAACTGCGTCCCGGCCACAGGAACAGGTTCTTCGCCACTTGCTGGGAAATGGTGCTGGCACCGCGCAACCGGCCGCGCCGGCGGTTGTGCTCGCGCGCCTTTTCGATGGCCTCGAAATCGAAACCGCCGTGCTCGGTGAAGCGTTGGTCCTCGGCCGCAATCATCGCCAGGCGCGCGTTCTTCGACACGCGGCCCAAGTCCACCCATTGATGGCGAATCGCGACCCGTTGCTTGGGATCGACCACACCCTCCATGCGCCGTTGCACCATGAACGCGGAGGTGGGCGGATCGAGCCAGCGATACGCGATCACCGGTGCGACGACCACGGATAGCGCCGCGATGAACACCCACGCCAGGGCTTTCATCACCTGGCGAGTGCGCCGGACCGCCGCCGAGGCGGGAACGCTGCGGGTGACAATCCCGCGCGGTGGCGCGGCATGAGGATTCTCGGCACCCGACTCACTCGGCAACGCCACGATGTCCAGGCGCGGGAAGTTGGAAAGATCGCTGCGCGCGAGGCTCTCACCCACCGGTTGCGCGCCGCCCCGGTAGCGGTGCGGGGTGTAGCCGGCGTCGCGCAGGACGTCGAACAGCTCCTCGCGTTCCGCGCCGTCCAGTTTCTTGTGCACTTCGCACACGACTACCGGGCGAAACTCCTTCAGCACGCCGCGCAGCGAGCGCAGCACGTCCTTGTCGTAGCCTTCGCAGTCGGTCTTCAAGAAAGATAGGCGCGGCAGGCGCTCGGCGAAATTGGTGCGCAAGTAGCGCTCGAGATTGCGGCCTTTCACGCGCAGCGGATAGCGGTGCCCGTGCCGCTGATTGCGCAGTCGCGAAAGATAGCCGCCGTTACCGAACGACGCATCCCAATAGTGGAATTGAAAATCGCCATCGTCTTCGGTGGCCGCGAAGTTCAGCGGCGTGATCGATGTCTTGTCGGGATTGAGGCGGGCGTTTTCTGCCAGAACTTTGAAGACGTGCGGATTGGGCTCGAGGGCGATGGTGAGCCCCTGCGGCCCGCACGCCAACGCCATCGGCACGGTGGTATCGCCGGTGTGGGCGCCGATGTCGATGGCGGTGTCGCCGGGACGAATGAAGCGCCGCAAGCCGTCGACGTCGGCCTGCGCGATCTCCTTGGGCTTTTCGAAGGGGTGCTTCCACTGCGCGTACGACACCTCGCCGTCGCGCGGCAGCTGAAAGCTCCGGATTTCCCAGCCGTATTCGTGGAAGGTTCGACGCGCGCGGTGACGCCGCACCTTGCGCACGATGTAGCCGATCATGAACGCTGCAACCGCCTCACTTGATGAGCCCGGTCTTGCCGAGCGCACCGATCACGGTGCGCGCGTAGTCGCGCATTCCTTCGGTCAGCTTTCCGGTGCTGGTCGTCTCGGAGCGTGCGGCCCACCGCAGCTTCGCGCCGGCGGTGTCGTACAGATGCGTTTCCACCCGCACTTTTTCGGTGCGGGTGGTGTACGTGGTCGCGGTGATGTCTTGATAGACAGCACCGTAGTATCCGTTCCATCCATAATAACCGGAGTCCGGGATGTAATAGGCACTTCCCTGGATCTCCGTCTCCTCCGTGTGCACGCCCAGCGAGCGCGCCGTCAGCACCGCATCGAAGCCCGCTTCGCGCAACGCCGCCAGCGCCGAGTCGGGGTTGGCCTGTGCGTTCTTGGGCAAGAAGGTGTGACCGGCGACGGCGTCGTTGCCGCGCTCCTTCAGCTCCTT
>JAICFA010000298.1 GCA_025923935.1 Candidatus Krumholzibacteriia bacterium | reverse complement strand
TCCCAATTGTAGTGCGACTCGCAGCGCTCGCGCGCGACGATTCCCAGCGACGCACGCGCCCCCGCGTCTTGCACCAGGCCCGCGAGTGTTACCGCCAGCGCCTCATCGTCGCCGCAGCGAAAGAAGCGCGCCGCGTCGCCGCCCACTTCGGCGTTCTCGGGAATATCGCTCAACACCAGCGGGCGCCCATGCGCCATCGCTTCGCACACCGTGATGGGCAGGCCTTCGACGCGCGACGCCAGCACGTACAGTACGCAGTGCGCATACAGCGCCTCCAAGTCGGCGCCGAACACGTCGCCGGTGAACACCACGCGCTCGCCCGCCATGCGCTCGAGTGTTGCCGAGTACGACGTACGCGGCGTTTCCGAGCCGACGACGACGAGGCGCAGCGCGGGATAGCGATCACGCAAGCGCGCGAACGCACGGAGTAAGGTTTCCACGTCACGATCGGGAATGATGCGGCCCACCGTCAGTAAGTAGCCGCCGGGCTCCAACCCCCAGCGCACCAACGGTGCCGGCGAAACCGGCGCAATCGGAAGCGAGGCACCGTTGGGGATGTAGGTCGCTTCCACTCCGTGCGCAGCCTGTACGTGCGCCTGCATGAGGCGCGACACCGCGATCACACCGTCGCTGCGCCGGGCACCGATGGCCTCGCCGTGGCGCAGGAACGACTTCGCGCGTCCCCCCCATTTCACCTGGCGCCAATCCAGCGCGTGGAAAGTGGTCACTACCTTACGGCCGAACAACCCCGCCACGGGGGCAAACGCAGCCGGCCCGATGCCGTGCAAATGGACGAGGTCGAAGCCATGACGGCACGACGATTCCAGCGCGGATAAGAAGGTGTGACTGGCGGCGTCGAGGTGCTTGGTATTGACGCTGCCGCGATACAAGAGGTGGACGCCGCGATAGATGCCGTTGGCGCCGGGTGCTTGCGCGTCGCGCAGCCGCGAGCGGCAGAACACGGTGACGTCGTGGCCGCGCGCCGCCAAGCGCGTGGCGATGTTCTCGACGTGCGTCTCGACACCGCCGTAGCGCGCGGGGATACCCTTCTGCCCCACCATCGCAATGCGCAGGGCACGCATGCCGGTACGACGCGTCATGACGATAATCTACAGGAGATGGGCGAGTGCCGAGGGATTCCCTGACGCGATTTCCGCAGCGCGATACCACACGATATTGCAGCCACGCGCGAGGACATGAGCGGAAGGGAACCCTCGGTGCGAGCCCCCACGGCCAGTGCTAATGCGTGTGAGCGCGCATCTTCTCCCGGGCAATCCATCCCAGAGCGCGCGGTAAGTTCTTCTTGAGCGAGGATCGCGCCGTGCAAATCATCCAGCACTGTTCACAACCGTCGATCTCGCGGCGCACCGTGCTGGCTTCGGGTGACTCCCACACGTCCTCGAAGGAGCGGCCCTTTAGGTCGCCCATGGGAGACGGAATGGTGAGGCACGGATACACCACACCTTCGGGGGCGAGATAGAAAAACTCGATACCGGCGCGGCACGCGAGAATGCGGCGCTTCTCCTTGTTGAAGATCAAAGTGCCGTTCTCGAAATACGCCCGCAGCCAGCGCTTGGGGTGATAGCTCATGAGTTCGTGCTTCATCACGTAGCCGAGCGCATCGTACAGCTGCTCGTTGGCCACGTCCTGGTTCACCTGTGTCGAGAAATAGATTTCCGAATTCTGCGCCACGGCGGTGGTGAACTGAATCCCCATCTCGCACGCCATGTCGTACACCTGGCGCATCTCGTGCACGTTCTCGTTCATGGCGGTGAAGCCGATGCGAACGTTGGTGAAGTCGCGTTCCTTGAGCTGGCGCAGCGTGGCGGTAGCGTTCTCCCACGCGTGCTTCACACCGCGAATACGATTATGCGTCTCTCCGATACCGTCGAGGGACACGCCGATGCCAATATTCGGAATCGACCTGCGCAGCTCCTCCATTGCCGTGATGATCTGCTCGGTACGGAATCCGTTGGTCGACACCACAATGCGCGGGTTGCCGCACTTTTGGTGGATGACCTTGACGATGTCGACGACGTCCTTGCGCATGAAGGCCTCGCCGCCGGAAATGTTGATGTCTTTCAAGGTCGACGGCACCTTGGCGTAGTCGTCGATGGAGAGGAACTCCTGCGGCTTGAGCTGCCAGATGTTGCACATCTCGCAGCGGGCATCGCAGCGATAGGTGAGCGCGATGATGGCGTCGGTCGGGTAGCCCGGGGCTCCAACCTTGCTGGCTTCGTTGGGAACGATCATGCCGCCATCACCTCCTCGAACAACGCTTGGTAGCGCGCAGCCGTAGATTCAATGGAATACCGGCCGGCTACCCATGCGCGGGCGCGGTTTCGCATCGCGTCCGCTTGCTCATCATTATCCAGTATATACCCTATGCGGTTCGCCAGCGAAACGGCGTCCGCGGGTGGAATCAAGAAACCTGTGACACCGTCGTGCACCAGGTCGGGCACCGAGCCCACCGCACTTGCGATCACCGGTGTGCCAGCCGCCATCGCCTCCAGCACGGCCAGCGGTAGCGTTTCCACCACACCGTGCGAGGGCAGTACCACGGCATCGGCGGCGTGCAGCAATCGCGCCACATCGCGGCGAATACCCAGGAACTCGACGTCGGCGCGGACGCCCAAGGATTCCGCCAAAGCTTCCAACGCGGCGCGGCGTTCCCCGTCGCCCGCGAGGAGCACGCGCGTTCGTCGCCCCTCTTCCTTCAACCGAGCCGCTGCGGCCAGCAGCGCTTCGTGCGCCTTCTCGGGTCGCAGTGCGGCGACCATGAGCACCACTGGACGCCCGTTGTCAATTCCCAGCGCCCTGCGCGCCGCGCGCTTTTCTTCCGGCGAAGCGAGCGGCCAGAGCGACAAGTCGACGCCGTTCTCGATCACCGTTATGCGGCCGCGTTCGATTCCCTCGGTCTCCGCGAGATAGCGCGCGTGCGCCGCCGAGACCGCCACCACCCGCCTCGTGAACTCCATCAGAAGCCGGTCGAGCGCGCCGAAAGCGCGCTTCTTGCCCACCAGCCCGGTCGCGTGCGACGCCACCACCAGCGCTCGGGCCCCCGCGGCCAAGCCGGCCAGCCGGCCGATCGTCATGGCGTCGTGATGATCGAGGCAAAACACCACGTGAGGGCGAAACGACCGCAGGTGCGACACCAGCCGCAGCGCCGCGAGACGGTCGCCGCGGTGCTTCATGATGCGCTCGCAGCCGGAAAATCCGTCGCGAAACAGATCGCGCCCGATGACACCGGCGTCGTGGAGAAAGAACAGCCGCGTGTCGAAGCGCGCACGGTCCAGCCGGCGCACCACGTCCGCGGTTACTCGCTCCGCGCCCCCCACGCCGAACGTGGACGCCACCACCGCGATACGCGCCAGGGTGCCTGCCGCGGTCACTTCTGGTCCGTGCTGGCGATCGGCTCGACGCTGATCACGCGTCCATCCTCGCGGATGGACTCGACCGCGGCCTCCAGGAC
>JAICFA010000297.1 GCA_025923935.1 Candidatus Krumholzibacteriia bacterium | reverse complement strand
TAAGGTCGCCAGTGTCGCGGTGTTACGTGATTCGACCGGTCCAGGTTGCACAAGTGGTGGTCATCGCCACTGACACCGCATGGTAACGGTAACTTGCGCATCGACAAACGCAGAGGATCGGCAATGGGGAAGAAGCAACTTGTCGGCGCTTCGACACTGGTCAGCGCCTAACGGGACTGCTCGTCGGCCCAGTGGAAACGGTGCAGGAAACGGTGGACAACCGGCGCCATCAAGA
Organism: Candidatus Krumholzibacteriia bacterium; assembly: GCA_025923935.1. Lineage (GTDB taxonomy): Bacteria > Krumholzibacteriota > Krumholzibacteriia > WVZY01 > JAKEHA01 > JAKEHA01. Next base: position 3,244 of record JAICFA010000297.1, on the reverse strand, counting down.
TGCCGATGACGACCAGCACCACCATTACGACTTAATCATGCGCAGGAACGCATCTTCATCGATCACGTCGACGCCGAGTTTTTGCGCTTTCTCGAGCTTCGAACCGGCTTTCTCGCCGGCCACGACGTAAGTCGTATTCTTGGAGACCGACCCCGCGATCTTGCCGCCGCGCTTCTTCACTTCGGCTTCCGCTGCCTCACGCGTGAACTTGGTCAGCGTACCGGTGAACACGAACGTCTTCCCCGCTAGCTCGTTGCTGGTGGCACGCGGCGCGCTGGAAACGGTGACACCGGCTTTGACGAGGTCGCTGACCAGCTTGCGATTCGCCGCCACCGACGTCCAGGCGCGAATTTCGCGCGCGATGATCGGCCCCAATCCGTAGATGCTGGACAGATCGTCTTCGCTCGCGTCCATGAACGCTTCCACCGAGTCGAAGTGCTCGGCCAGCACTTCCGCGACGGTTTCGCCAACGTTGCGAATGCCGAGCGCGTAGATCAACCGCGCGAGCGTCGTCTTCTTCGAGCGCTGGATGGCGTTGATCACGTTCTGGCCGGACTTCTCGGCCATGCGTTCTAGATTGACGAGATCGTTCAGCGTCAGCCGGTAGAGATCGGCCGGGGTTTCCACTAAACCGGATGTCACAAGTTGATCCACCAAGCTGGGACCCAGTCCTTCGATGTCCATGGCACTGCGCGACGCGAAGTGGATCAAGCGGCCACGCACCTGCACGGGACACGCGAAGTTGGGACAGCGCGTCACCGCCTCGCCTTCCAATCGCTCGGCCTTGGTGCCGCACACCGGGCACGTAGTCGGCATCTTGAACTTGGGTAGCGAGCCCTTGCGCAGCTCGGTGATGGGCCCGACGATCTCGGGGATCACGTCGCCGGCACGGCGCACCCACACCCAATCTCCCACGCGCACGTCCTTGCGCTCGATCTCGTCGGCATTGTGCAGTGTTGCGTTTGAGATTGTCACGCCGCCCACGCGAACTGGCTCCAAACGCGCGAGCGGTGTCAACGCACCGGTGCGGCCGACGGTGACTTCGATACCGAGCACTTTGGTGCGCGCTTCTTGCGGCGCAAACTTCCACGCCACCGCCCAGCGCGGCGAGCGCGAGCGCATGCCGGCTTCCGCTTGCACGTCGATGTCGTTGACCTTGACCACCATTCCGTCGATTTCGTACGGCAGCTTGGCCCGCGTCTCGGAGAGCACGTTATAGAATTCGACGACTTCTTCCGGCGTGTCGAGTCGGCGGGAGAGCGGATTGACGGGAAAGCCCCACGACTTGAGCGCTTCCAGCATGTTCCATTGCGAAGTCAGCCCCGTGCCCGCGAACGTGGCCAGTCCGTACGCGTAGAAGCGCAACGGCCGAATCGCCGTCACGCGCGGATCGATTTGCTTGAGCGAGCCCGCCGCCGTGTTGCGCGGGTTGGCGTAGATCTTGTCGCCCGCTTTCATCTGCTTTTCGTTGATGCGCTCGAAGTCGGCGATGCTCATGTACACTTCGCCGCGCACACTCAAGCTCTTCGGCGGCTTGAGACCTTTGTCGGGGGCAATCAGACGGAGCGGAATGGCGCGAATGGTCCGCACGTTGGCCGTCACGTCCTCACCATTGATACCATCGCCGCGCGTCGAGCCTTCCACCAGGCGGCCGTCTTCGTAGCGCACCTCGACGGCGACACCGTCCATCTTGGGCTCGGCGACAAAGTCGGTTTCGCCCGCTTTTCCCACCGCACGGATCAAGCGCTCGCGCCACGCGCGAAATTCGGCTTCGTCCATCGCGTTTTCGATGGAGAGCATGGGAAACTTGCGCGTGACGACGCGAAACCCCTCCGCCGGTGCGGCACCGATGCGCTGCGTGGGCGAGTCGGGCGAGCGAAACTCCGGCCACGTCGCCTCGATCTCCTCCAACCGCCGCAGCATCTTGTCGTACTCGGCGTCCGCCACGGTCGGCTGGTCGAGCACGTAATAGCGGTAATTGTGCTCTTCGATTTCGCGGCGTAAATTTTCGACGTCGGTGCGGGTGGGCTTGTCTAACGGTCGCGCGGGCATGCAGTTTGCTCCTCCTGACCGCATTCTAGCAGAGGGCTACGGAAGAGTGTAGAATCGAGCCGTGACCAAGGAACGCACCGCACCCGCCACCGAAAAGTCGTTCGTCGGAGAGCAGGAGCGAATCGGCCCCGACGGCCGTGACGCCCTGATCATCGGCGTCGAGGCTCCCGGCTTCGACGACTTGACGGCGCGAGAGAAGCGCTTTCTCTATCTCATGAGCCGCGCCGCCATTGCCGGCAACGGCATCGCGTTCCAGCAGAGCCACCGCGACGCGGACGACATCGCGCGCTTGCTAGAGGCCTGTTTCGAGCACGCGAACAGCCTGGACCCAGCGGTGCGCGACGCGCTCCACGAGTACCTCAAGCTGGTGTGGATCCATCACGGCCAGTACCACCATCACACCCACCACAAGTTCACGCCGCCGCGGCTGACGCCGGAGATGTTGTCGGTCGCTGCGTCGAACGCTCGATCACGCGGGGCGAAGTTGCCGTTGCAACCCAACGAGGCGGTCGAAGAAATGCTGGAGCGGTTGCGGCCCTCCATTTTCGACGCGGACTACGAGCCGGTGCAAACCAATCAGTCCTCTGGTGTCGACATCGTCGCGACCAGTGCCGTCAATTACTACGACCCCGGCGTGAGCAAGGCGGACGTCGACGCGTTGACCGAATGGCGCGAACGCCTAAACGTGCGCTTTGCCCGGCGGACCCACGATGTGGTGCCCGAGGTGTTCAAGATCGGCGGCATATTCGGCCGCGAGCTGGAGACCGTGTCGCACTTTCTCTCGCTGGCCACACCGCACGCCGAGAACGACGAGCAGCGCGCCGCCATTCGCTCGTTGCTCGAATTCTACCGGACCGGCGACGAGCACCACTTCCGCGACCACATGATCCACTGGCTCAAGAGCGACGCCCACGTGGACTACTTGAACGGATTCATCGAGAGCTATCTCGATCCGCGCGGTGTGATCGCGCAGTTCGAGGCCAACGCCAGCTTCCAAGCAGGCGGCGGCATTATTGCGAAGATCGCCGAGAACGCGCCCTACTTCGAGCGCAAGATGCCGTGGCCCGATCAATACAAGCGCACCGACGTGTCGCGGCCGGTGGCGACCATTGTCAACGTCGTCATCGAAACCGGCGATGCCGGGCCGGTGTCGCCTGCCGCCTACAATCTCCCCAACTACAACGACATTCGC
>JAICFA010000296.1 GCA_025923935.1 Candidatus Krumholzibacteriia bacterium | reverse complement strand
TCCCACGCCGCGTCCGTCTGCACGAAATCGGAGCGCAGGAACTGCCCCATGAAGGGACGGTTCGAGGCGGTGGCACCGATGCTGCGCGCGAGAATCATGAATCCCTTTTTGGCGCCCGCTGTGCCCGACTCCAGGTAGGTCTGGTAAGCCGTCATCTCCGCCGCCAGCATGCTCGCCGTCTCGTCGAGAATGATGTTGTCGTACGAATTCAAGTGCGTGAGAACCGTGGAGCCCTGGCTGGCCAGGTTCCAGAAGTCGGCTTGGTAGCCATTGGCCTCGAGTGCGGCTTGATACTGCGCAATCGACCCGCCGATGGTGGTCGAGCTGACCATCACGAGGGTGGGAGCGCTGGGCAGAATCGAGAACGCGTACGCGTCCGTCGGTGCGGTCGCCGGGCTGCGCGTGACGTTGCCCGCGTTGTCCGAGGCTTGCACGTACACGCGTACGCGCGAGCCCGCCGGAAGACCCGGGATGTTCGCGCTGTACGAATTGTTGGCACCCGCCGTCATCGCGATCTGCGCGAACGCGCCGCCGTTCACACTGTAGTGCAGCGACACGCCCGCCAGACCCGAGAACAGATCCACCACGGTGGCCGTGACCGCGTACGGTCCCGCGGTGCTGAATGTGCTGGCCGGGACGACCACGTTCGAGATCGCGGGGGCCGCGTCGTCGACGCTGCTGCTGCGCAATCTCACATCGTCCACGTACCAACCGGAACGAACGACGCTGATGTCGGTGCCGAAATGCAAGCGAATGATGACTTGCTGTCCGGCGAAAGCCGACAGATCGAACAGCTCCTCTTGCCACGCTTCATGGATGTTGGTGAAGCACGGCTGGCTGGGAATACCGACGTTGGTGGAGCGCGAGATGGCGTCGTATCCGCCGGCGGGTGTGACCAATTGGAAGGTCGCTCCGCCGTCGGTTGACACCTTCACGTTACCGCCGTCGAATTCGTTCTCCATGTTGTACCAATGCCAGAACGAGAACACGGAGTACGGACGGTCGGCGGCAATGGTGATGGCAGGCAGATCGAGCGTGGCGTTGGCGCTGTTGGGGTAGTTACCGTTCAAGATCGTGCCCCACAGCTTGGTGCCCGAGTGCGCGCCGTTGGGCCCGCTGGTCGGAACACCCCACTCCCACACATTTCCGGCCGGCGTGAATCCACCGTTGTCGTTTTCGAAGTCCCACACGAACTCCTCGACGATGGTGAAGCGTATGGCACCGGTCGCAGGCACGCGCGTGATGTTGCCGTCGTACGACTCGTCCATCACTAGGATGAAGTAATCGTAGGTATCACCCACCTGCGACGGGCCCGGGATCGCGCCGCGGTACAGACTGGGTGCCACGGGATCGGGCGGAAGCATGCGCACACGATGGTAGAGAGCGCCGTTTTTCGAATACAACAGGTACACCGCTTCGACGCCGAGATTGTCGGTGACTACGGCGTCGACGACATAAGGACCGGTGCGATCGTTGGTGTCGCGCAAGAATGTGTGCGCCACCTGCGCCGGCTCGGTGTCGGTCCCCACACGGAACGAGTGGCGCAAGGCCGGGGCACCCAAGGGGTGCACAGAGGCGTGGCCTTCGACGTCGGCGGCGCGAAGGTAATACTCGACCTCGGTGTCCGCCGCCTGCGCCGGACTGCTGGCCGCATACTCGTGGGGGGCACCGGTTGCCGCCATGGCAACGGTGTGATCCGACCCGCCGTCGGTGCGGTACACCACGGCAAAGCTGCTCGGATCGAGGGCGAAGAAGTCGGAGGTAATCTCCGCCTTCACGACGTACGGATGCTGCGTGTCTTCCGTGTCGCCGAGAGGCGTGTGCGCGATCTCGGGGAAGCCCTGCAGCCAATCCAGCACGCGGTCCATGACTTCGGTGCGATCGGCGGCCTGGGCGATGGCTTCGAAGCCGAACGCGAAGTACACCAACCGGTACACACCTTCGTACGACAACGCGGCCGTTCCCGAGCTGGTGATCCCGTCGGCTCCGATGTCGGTCGTGGTCTTCATCGGCAGTCCCGGCGGTGTCGTGGCTTCCGGAACCGCGGGGTTGTAGACGAACGCGGTCTGGGCACCTCCCACCGGATCCATCTCGGACGGATAGACCTGGTTGCTCGCACCGGTTCCACCCTTGATGTCGAACGCAAAGCCGACGCCGACGGGGCTGGACGCTTCGCCCAGGACACCGCCGAGTGCGACGTCATCCTGCACGTAGGACGCGTGCAGATAATTCGCGTAGAACGCCTCGGTGCGAATGTCGTAGCCGATGTCTTGGCCCGACATGAACAGACGCCCGCCGCCGTCGAGATACGCCGCCAGTGCAGCTTGGTCGGCAGCGGTAAGTGTGGTGCTGTAGTCGTCGCCGGTGAGCCACACCACCGCGTCAAACGCGTTCAGCTGTGCGGTGGTGACGGGTGCACCGACGGTGAGATACGTGCGCCCCGCGCCGGTGATGGCGGCTTCGTAGAACGCCTGATAGCCGTCGCCCGCATCGTCGTCGACGATGAGGATCTCGGCCGGCATCAACGAGACATTGAGAGTCGTCGTCGCGTTGGCGGCCACGGCGATTCCCAAACGCGTCGTCCCGGGATATGGGAACCCCGGAGTAAACACGAGGTCATACGTTCCCACGGGAAGCGTAATGTCGTACGCGCCCGTGCCGGGGTCGGACGACGAGGTCACGACGACGATACCGCCCAGCTTGACGCCGATGGTGGTCCCGACACCCGCGTTGGTTTGCGAGTCGGTCACCAGGCCGGCGATATGGCCCGACGGGAGTTGAATGAGCGAGAAATTCTGCGTCGTTGTCGCGTTGGCGACGATGTTCACGCTGGCGCTCGCCGTCTGGTAACCAAAGCGGCTCGCTTCGATGCTGTGAGTACCCGCGACCACGCGCACGCTGTAGTGTCCGGCCGCGTCGGTGGTCACACGCTGGCCGCTGCTCACGACCAGAATGCTCGCATCGCCGACCGGTAGGCCCCCGCTCGTCACGGTGCCTTCGAGCGTTCCCACACCCACCAGGGCTGCGCTTACGGCGGCGAACGCATTCACGCGTCCCCAACCGTAGGTGTTGTCCATTCCGGACGTGCCCAAGTCGAGCGAGGTCTGCGCGAGAATCTGCTTCATCTCCGCCACCGTCATGGACGGATTTGCTTGTCGCATCAATGCCGCGGTTGCCGTGACGTGGGGCGCTGCCATCGACGTACCATTCCAACCGCTCCATTCCCACTCGCCGCCCGGAACGGTGGAGAAAATCTGCACGCCGGGCGCGGAGATGTCGGGCTTGGTGTACGTGCCCACGTACGGTGCAACGTTCCACGTCACCGGGCCACGACTCGAGAACGACGCGATGATATCGCCGCTGTCGGTGGCACCGACGCCGTACGCGCTCGGGACGTTGCCCGGGCTGCCGGTGGTCGACGCACCCGGGCCGGCGTTGCCGATGGAAAAGCTCGGGAACACGCCCGCGGCGACCATGTTGTCGGTCGGCGCGACCATCGCGGCGTGCGTGCCGGTG
>JAICFA010000295.1 GCA_025923935.1 Candidatus Krumholzibacteriia bacterium | reverse complement strand
GTGTTGATGGGTCTGGCGCTGGGCACGTTTCGCGGAACCGTGGGATTGGCATCCCTGGTGTCCGCGTGGATCCGCGCCGAACCGTCCATCCGCCGCTTGCGCGAGCTCGCGGATCACACCGAACCAGAGCCCGAATCCGGCGCGGCGTTGTCGGCAACCGATGCGCAGTCGTGGAGCGGGCTCGTGATCCGCGACGTCTCGTTCGCCTGGCCGAAGCGTGCCCCCATTCTTTCCGACTTCTCGCTCGACGTGAGTCCCGCGGAGTGGATTGCGATCGTGGGTCGCAGCGGTTCCGGCAAATCGACGCTGGCCTACATCCTGGGCGGGTTGATCGAGCCGAGCGCGGGCACGATGACGGTTGCGGGCAACGAACCGGCCGAACTCGACGAGCTGCGCCGGCACATCGCCGTCGTCCCGCAAGAACCGATGCTGTTCGACGTGACGCTCAAGGAAAACATCGCAACCGGCCTGGGCTCGGTGTCGAACGAAGCCCTGCAGCGCGCCGTGCAGGTGAGCGACCTCGCCGGGTTCGTGGCCAAACGGCGCCGTGGCTGGGACGACTTCGTCGGCGAGAACGGAAGCCAAGTCTCGGTGGGAGAGAAAGTGCGGGTCGCACTGGCACGCGCCATGGTGCGCGATCCGCGCGTGCTGGTGCTGGACGAAACCTTCGGGCACCTCGACGAAGGGACGACCGCTCGCATCGTGGAGAACCTGCGGCGCGAAAGAATTGCCGTCATTCTACTGACGCACGACGAACGGTTGGCGAGGCGCTGCGACCGTGTGTTTGCGCTGCGCGACGGCCGCCTTATGGACATGTAGGGGGAACGACCATGCCGAATCCACTGGATCGAAATGTACTGCCCGACGATGACCGCATGCGAACCACGACGGCGTGGATCCTGCAACGCGAGCCCACGCTGGTGCGCGTGGCACCTCTGGTGGTGGTGGTGGTGGTGGCCGTCTTGGGCATCTGGCTCGCTACCGCACGCGTCACCGTCTACGACTCCGTTTCGGGACGGATCAGTCACGTTCATATTGGTATTCCGACCGACACCTTGGACGTGCAGCTCGACGGCGACGAGCGTGCGACGTTGACGGCGAATTCGAGCGTGTTCGTCGTCCCGGCAGGCGCTCGCAATCGCATCCCGGCCGCGGTGCTGGATACCGGTGAGAGCACGGGACGCGCCCGTCTGACGGTCGCTTCGAGCGCGGGTGCGAAGGATGGTCCGGTCACGGTTCGTGTCGAAGCGGGTCGTCGCAGTCTGCTCTCGGAGCTGGTGGGAACCGCGCGCGCGGAAGGACGCAAGCCATGAAAGCGCCGCAGGCACAGAAACGCACCTACTGGGTCGACGATTTCTTCATGATTCGCTCGCCGCTATTGCCGAGCGACGTCTTTCTTTCGTTGGGCGAGGGACTCGATACCGCGGCGCTGATCCGCGATGGTGCTCCCGCAAGTGACCTCAAAGCGCAGTTTCAAGACGACTGCCGGCGAGTACGCACGCGCATGAGCACCATCGCGGCCGACGCGGTCTTCCGCGAGGCACTCTTCGTCTCATCGGAAAGTGTACACGCGGCGATCGAGCGCTGGGAGCGCGAACCGACCACGAAGCGCGGGGCGGCGGCCGAGCGCTCCATATTGAAATACATCCAGCGCGCCGCCACGCGCTGCACGCCGTACGGGCTCATGTCGGGCGTAGGCATCGGCCGGGTTCAGGACACCGCGTCCGATATCCAGGTGGCCCCGAAGTCGCAACGCAAGCGCCACGCGCGCGTCGACTCCCGCATCCTGATGACGCTGGCGCACGCGATTGCCACCGACTCCAAGCTGCGGCCGGGGCTCACCTATGTGCCCAACAGCACGGTGTACGAAGCCGGTCCGCGGCTGCGTTACTTCGAAGCCGTCGGCCACCCGTTCTCGGCGCGTACCCACCTGGTCACGGTGGCGTACACCGACGTGCTGCGCAAGGTGCTGGAAACCGCGGCGGGCGGTGCGCGCTGGGCCGACCTCGTGCACGCTATTCGTTCGTGCGACGGCGAGATCGAAGAATCGGAAGCGTCCGAATTCCTGGAGGAAATCGTAGCGTCGCAAATTTTGATCCCGGACTTGTTCCCGTCTCCAGTGGGCCCGGAGATGCTGCCGTCGTTCGTCGACAAGACGCGCTCGCTCGAGCTGCCCGAAGACGTTCGCGGGCTCGTCGACAGCATTATCGCCTTTTCGAACCAGCTCAATTCCGACGACCTCGGGAAGGGCATTGCCTCCATGCAGCAGGTCGCGACCCTGGTCAGCGGCTTCATGCGCGAGGCGGCAACGGATCAGAAAGAAGCCGAGGAAGAAGTCGCAGAGGACGCGGAGAAGAACAAGGATGACGAGCCGGCAGCCGAGGAGAAGGGCGTCTTCCAAGTCGATTCGTTGCTTCCGCTCCAGCGCGCGGCCATCAAGCGCGCGAGCCTTGCACCGCTTTTGCAAACCATCGACTCGTTGTACACGTTGAATTCACAGCGCGCCACAACGCCACTTCAGGATTTCATAAACGATTTCACGCGGCGCTACGACGATCGCGAAATTCCGCTGTGCGAAGCGCTCGATCCCGAGAGCGGCATTCGCTATGGCACGGGGCAGTCGCAGGGAGAGCCGTCGCCGCTGTTGCGCGTGCCGATTGGCCAGTCCGCGACACCGCGCGGCGAAGAAATGACGCCTGTCGACCGCTGGAAGTTAGAGTTGCTGCTCGAATGCCGCGCGCGCGGCGAGAACGAGATTGCCATCACGTCCGAACAAATCCGCGAGCGATTCCCAGATCCCGGGCGGCGCCCCCCGCCACCATCATTCCCGGTGATGATGTCCGTGCTGGGATCGCTCGCGGAACTCGACGAGGGCCGTGCGCGCTTCCTCCTGGTCATGAGTGGAGGCGCGCACACCCTCAATCTGTTCGGACGCTTCGCGCACGTCGTCGGCGAGGAGCTGACCAACAGTCTCCGGCGCTGCGCCGAGCGCGAGCAAACCATCTCGCCGGCCATCCTGGCGGAGGTGGCGTACTTGCCGCCGTTCAAGCTCGGCAACATTTGCCAAGGCCCGAGCCTGCGCCCCTACACCATTGCATACCGCTGTCCGCGCCCCGACGCCTCGGGTCAAGTCATCCCCATCGACGACATTCTGGTGTCCGTGCGCGGCGGCCGCGTGCTGCTGCGCTCGCGGAGCATGGGCGAGTACATCCAGCCGCGCGTCGATCACGCCATGAACATCGCGCACCCCACCAACCCTGCCATTTTCAATTTCCTGGGTTCGCTCCAATTTCAGGACGCGACCAGCTTCAGCGGCTGGACGTGGGGAGCGCTGGCGCGCTTGCCCGAGCTGCCGCGCGTCACCATCGACGGTGTGGTGGTGTCGCCGCGTTCGTGGACATTGGCAAAGAAGGACGTGGACGAGCTGGTCGGCGAGCGCAGCAAGAACAGCTTCGAGGTCGACGGGCTGCCGGCGTTCGCGCGTGTGCAAGCGTGGCGCCAACGACTCGGACTGCCCCGTCGCATC
>JAICFA010000294.1 GCA_025923935.1 Candidatus Krumholzibacteriia bacterium | reverse complement strand
ACTGGTCGACGCGGCGATTCGTCCGTTGCGCAACGACCGCCTGACGTTTTTCGGGGACATCGAGTTTTCTTCCGACGAGCTCACCGACGCGACCCCGTGGAGTGTGGGCGCCATGCTCGAGGTTCCGGCCGGCTTGAAGATCGTCGGACGCTGGTTCGACGGCGACGATTTCGGCGACGACGGCTTCAGCGTGGCACTCGCGTACTCGCTCAGCCCCCACTTCAAAGGCGGCGTGGCGCGCGCCTCGGCGGCCGCGCGCTTCGACGACGACAACGAGTACGCGCGTTCCAACTGGGGCGTGCGCCTGGGTTACCCCGAGCGCAGCAATTTGCTGAAGACGTTTGCGGAAAACCGCGGCTACTACAAGATGGATCTGCAGGGTGCGGTCCCGTACACCACGTTTCGCTATTTCGACAATCGCACGCCGCTCGCGCGCATCCTGCAATCGATCGATGACGCGCGCGAAGACTACCGCGTCGCGGGGTTAGGGCTGAATCTTTCCGGAGCGAAGCTCTCGCGCGGCACGGCGTGGGAAATTCGCAACCGTCTCGAGGAGCTGCGCGCTGCCGGCAAGCACGTCATCGTGTTCGTCGACGAGCTCGGAATGTCCACGTACTACGTCGCGAGTGTGGCGGATCGCATCGTTATGGATCCGGAGGGCCTCGCGATTCTGCCGGGCTACGTGACGGGGCGCACCTACCTCCCCAACATGGTCGAGAAGGTCGGTCTCGGCATCGAGGAATGGCGCCTGTTCAAATATAAGAGTGCGATGGAGTCGCTGGTACGCCACGAGATGAGCGAAGCCGATCGCGAGCAGCGCCAAGCGTTGGTCGATCAGTACTACGCGACCTTCACGCGCGACGTGGCGGAAGGCCGCAAGGTGAGCGTGGAAGACGTGGAGCGGTGGGTGAACGACGACGTGTTGTTCACCGCGCAGCAAGCGGTCGACGAAAAGCTGGTCGATCAGGTGGGCCGCTGGGAGGAAGTGGAGAAAGCGGCGAAAGAGCTCGAAGGCAAGAAGCAGCCGTTCGTCGGCCGCCGCGAGCTCGCCAATCGCTGGTACCCCTCCAAGCAGTGGGGCACGATTCCGCAGGTCGCGGTCGTGTACGCCATCGGTACGTGTGCCATGGATTCCGGGATCAATGCCCGCAAGCTCGAGAAGCAGCTGCGCGCCCTGCGCGAGGACAAAGATACCAAGGCCATCGTGCTGCGCGTCGACTCGCCCGGCGGCAGTCCCATCGCGTCCGACGTGGTCGCCAATCAGCTGCGCCGCTGCATGGAGAAAAAGCCCGTCGTCATTTCGCAAGGCGACGTGGCGGCGTCCGGCGGCTACTGGCTGTCGATGTGCTCGAACCAAATCGTCGCCCAGCCCACGACGGTCACGGGCTCGATCGGTGTCATCTCCGGCTGGGTGTGGAACAAGGAGCTGGGCGAGAAGGTCGGAATGGAAGCTGATTTCGTCGAGGCCGGCGAGCACGCCGACCTCTTCTTCTCGCTCCGGCCGCCGTTCATACCGGTGGCGATACCGCACCGGCAAGTGACCGACGAAGAGCGCGACCGAGCGTACAACACCATTCGCGGCATGTACTCGAACTTCGTCAAGGCGGTCGCCAAGAACCGCAAGATGTCGGAGGACAAAGTGGAGTCGCTGGCGCAAGGGCGCGTGTGGACCGGCGTGCAGGCGCAGGAAAACGGACTCGTCGACCGTCTCGGCGGTTTGCACGACGCCATCCAAGTCGCGCGCGAGCTGGCGGGAATCAATCCGCATGCCGAAGCGAAGGTGGTCGAGTACGGGTCGCGCGGCATGTTCCGCATGCCCTTCGATTTTCCCGCCATCTCCACGCCGTGGGCCGGCATCGCGGCGCTGGCTGCCACCGGAGAATTCGACGAGTCATTGGCCGAGGAGCTCTTCGCCGATGAGGCGGGCGAGGATGAAGCGGCGCGCGCCGCGGGAGCGGACTACGATCTCATGTACTTGCAGGAATTGATTCGCAACAACGGCCGCAGCTTGTGCATGCTGCCGCCTGATTTCTTGCCGCGCGAACAGAATCGTTGAAGCGCGCGTTGTCGCGCGCGGTTTTGGAGACTATACTTCCTTCGACCGTGAAAGCGGTCGGAGTCATGCAAGGGCGGGGGGCCGAGTGAGCTTGTCTCGCGCGGTTCCTCCGGGCAAGGGCGCGCACTGCGGGTAACCGTGGTGCGCGCGCTCCATTTTTGGGGGGAAAAACTCTGACGGTGTGATTCACAGACACAAAAAAAAGTAGAAGTCGCCGGAGGGCGGACGACTCCTACTTTCCCGCTATGGCAATCCAGTTGCCGAATTCGTCGCGCGCCGATGCGCAGATGAAAGATCGAAAAAACTACCGGCGCGCTCTCTCGTTCACGAAGTTGATCCCTCCCCCAAGAGGAACCCACGGTCTCGATTCGCCCTCACACTTCCGTGCGTGTCGCCTCCACGACCCACCGGCTTCACACTCGGCCGTGCCGTTGAGGGCGTTTCGAAGATTACCAATGGCGGGAGGAGCTATCGTGCCTCCTTTCGCGTTCGCTTACAGCCACCAGGCCCGCGCCCCGGCGCACAATCGTGACGTTTCCGGGTGTCGGGATGAGCGACTCGTCCGACTCGCTCGCGCCGAAGCGCGGACCTTGCCCCCTCGCGTGATTCCGATAATCACTCGTTCCGAACGCTCTCGAATCTTTCGTTTATTGCACTGCGACGACTTCGTTTGTTGAGTACGGCGCTCGGGTCAATTCCTAGTCCCAAGTCCCGTTGAATAAACTATCCAGTTAACGAAATCTGTCAAGGGGAGGGGGGAAAGATTCCCGACGCGGCCGGCTCGTGAACCGTTGCACACGGCGCCGGCCGCGCGGGGAAGAGGGCGGATGCGCCGCTACGCGCGCGGCACGAAGGTGAAGCGAACCAGCTTCTCGCGCGCGAGATACTTGTGCACGGTGTCTTTCATTTCCTGCTGGGTGACGGAGTCGACTTCTTTGGTGAAGTCTTCGACGCTGCGCCCCTCGCGCAGCAGGTGCTTCATTCCCACGTTCAACGCTTCCTGGCCGATGACCTGATGGTGCGCGAGCGGATAGTCGGGCACGTCGGGTTTGAGCATCGATGCACTCACGAAGCTCACCAAACTGCCTTTGATGTTGTCCACCAATGCGACGTCGTCGAGCATCGCGGTGGCGCGGTCGAGATGGTCGAGCAAGAGACCGGCGACGGCGTCGGAATTACGGCCGGCGCCTGGCTCGGCAAAGATGAAGAAGGGGAGAGCGTCGACGCGGTACACCTGGTTCGAGGAGTAGAGCGCGCGGCACGCGCCGTACACTTCTTGTGTCGTGTTCATCGACTGGTGCAAAAACGAGCCGAACATGGTGAGCAGCAAACGTTCGCGGTCGGTGTACGGACCGGGGGAGACCAGGTACACAACTTCGGAGTCGATGTCCCAGGTCGCTCGCGTACTCTTGCCCGGTACGGGCGCGGCGGTCTGCGTCGACGGGCGGCGCGGAATGGGCTCGAAGTATTTCTTCGCGAGGGCTTCGACGT
>JAICFA010000293.1 GCA_025923935.1 Candidatus Krumholzibacteriia bacterium | reverse complement strand
TACAAGAAGACCGGCTACGGCGGCGCCATCTACGGTTATCAGTCCGCCGTCACCATCGCGAACTGCCACATCCACGACAATCGCGCCACCAAGGGCGGCGCGGTCTACCTCGACCAGTGCAGTGCGACCATTTCGGGATCCACCATCGCGTACAACACCGTCATCACGACCGGCACCGTCCAGCCCGAGGGCTCGGGTGTGTACACGGCCTCGTGCTCGAACATCACGCTCGCCAACAACCAGATCGGGCATCATAGCGGCGGACAGAACGGCGGCGGCGTGCTGCTCGAAAACACCACCGGCATCTTGGTCGACGGCGGCACCATCGAATACAACGCTGCCGCGTTCGGCGGCGGTGGGGTGGAAGTGAAGAATTCGAGCGGCACCATCCGCAACGTGCGCGTGCGGCGCAACACCGCGCTGCTGGCGGGCGGGATCTCGGTGAGCAATACCACCGCGTGCGTGATCGAGAAATGCCGCGTCGAGTGGAACTCCGCCACCTTTGGCGGCGGCGTTTTCGGCAGCGGCAACCTGACGGTGGCGCACAATCTCATCGTCGGCAACTCGGCCACGAGTATCTGCGGAGGACTCGGAGTCTCGACGGCGTCGAGCGGAAGTGTCGCGGGCAACACCGTCGACCGCAATTCGGTCGGATCGGGGGCAGGCGGGATCAGCCTGACGAATGCGGCCATCCCCGTCTTCAACAACATTGTCACGAACTCTACCGGCGCCGGCATCTCGTGCTCGGGAAGCGCGCCGACCTTACTCGACTTCAACAACGTGTTCAACGCGAGCGCCGGGCTGTACAGCGGTTGCACGCCGGGAGCGTCGTCGATATCCGCCGACCCGCTGTTCGTCGACACCACGCTCGTGAACTATCGTTTGGCGGTGCACTCGCCGTGCATCGACCGCGGCCGCACCGGTACCGCGTACAACGACCCCGACGGATCGCGCGGCGACATGGGCCGCTACGGCTCGCACGCATTCGTGATGGATCAGCCGGCGAAGATCGTGGGCGCCGGTGTGACCGGGTCGGGGACAAACCGCTTCCTCGACTGGGACGCGAGTGCCGAGGGCGATGTCGCCAAGTATGCCGTGTACGCCGCGACGGCCAGCGGGTTTGCACCCGGGGTCAGCAACTTCGTCGCGTTCGTGAACGCGCCGGCGACGTCGTATCCGCTCGGCCCGGTGGGCGCGGACACCTACTATAAGGTGAACGCCGTCGACAACGACGGCTACGCGGGCGGCTATTCATCCGAGGTGAGCGCATCGCCGGCGACCGACGTCAAACCGATCGTGTATCAGACGCGCTTGTTCCAGAACTCGCCCAATCCGTTCAACCCGGAAACCGAGGTGCGCTTCGAGCTGGCAACACCGTCCCACGTCTCCGTCTCGATCTTCGACGCCGCCGGCCGGCGCGTGCGCACGCTCGTCGACGACGCGCGCCCCGCGGGTGTGCACGTCGTGCGCTGGAACGGTCGCGACGATGGCAACCAGCCAGTCTCATCGGGTGTGTATTTCTACCGCATGCATGCCTCCGGGTTCGACGCGACGCGGAAAATGGTTCTGCTGAAATAGCCCCGCGCCGCGGCGGCAAAAAAATCCTGCCCGCCCTCGAGAAATGGCGTCAGTCTTGCCTCTCGTCCGGATTTCCGGACCGACTGAGCGTTTCTCGACGTGGATTCTGCCAATCGAAGAATTCTTGGCACCCTGCTGTTCTCCGTTTTCGCGACGGTGACCGGCGTGGGCATCGTCGTCCCGCTGCTGCCGGTGCACGCGCACCGCTTGGGCGCGGACGGGGTTGGAATTGCCCTCGTCTTCGGCGCCTACGCGCTGGCGCGCGCCTGCTTTCTCCCCGTGTTCGGCCGGTGGTCCGACCGGTGCGGCCGTAAGACTTTCCTCACCGCCGGCCTCCTCCTGTATTCCCTGGTGTCGATCGCGCTCGCGTGCTTCGACCACGTGGCCGCGTGGATCGCGATTCGCCTTCTGCACGGTATCGCGTCCGCCATGCTCATCCCGGTCTTCCAAGCGTATGCGGCCGAGCTCGCGCCCGCCGGACGCGAGGGGCGCGTCATGGGCATTTACGGCGGCGTGGTGCTCGCCGGCATGAGCGTGGGGCCGTACGCGGGCGGCCTGATCAGCGACCATTTCGGTTTTCGCGCCACGTTCTGGATCATGGCGGCACTGGCACTCGCCGGATTCGCGGCGTGCATGCTGCTCTTGCCGTCCACGTCGAACGAGCGCGCGCTGCGCGCGGTCAAAGCTCCGGTCACGTGGAGAGCGCTCTTGCGCGACCGTGAGCTCTCGTCGCTCCTCATATTTCGCACGGCCTACGTCGTGTGCGTCGGCATTATCTGGGGATTCGTGCCGCTGCACGCCTCGCTCGCGCTTCCCATCGACAGCGCCTCCATCGGACTCATCATCACGCTCGGGATTGCCAGCGGAGGTGTTCTCAACGCGCCCATGGGCGTGCTCGCCGACCGCGTCGATCGTCGCGCCATGGTCTCGGGCGGCGGCACCTTGGCCGTCTTCGGGATGCTCGGCTTTGCGCTTGCGACCAGCTATCGCGACTTCGTGCTGGCGTCGGTGTGCTTCGGCGTGGGCGGTGGAGTGTGCATGCCGGCGCTGATGGCGCTGGCGGCGCGTAAAGGCAGCGGTGCCGACGCCATGGCGAGTGTCATGGCACTGATGACGATCGCGCACAGCGCGGGGATGCTGATCGGCGCGTTGCTGGGCGGTGTCGCCATGGAAGCGCTCTCGCTACGCGGTGTCTTCCCCATCGGCGCAGTCGCGATGGCCGCCGGAACGGTGCAGTTCCTGCGCGCGCGCACGGCACCCGCGATCGTGCACGCCGAGCCCACCGACCTGCCGCAACGGCTCGCCGGATCGGCGTCATGACGATGCGCTTCGCCCTGCGGATGGCCGCGGCACTCGCCGCCCTATCGAGTGTTGCGTCCGCAGCACCCGTCGCGGATCCCGCGTTGCGTCCCGTCGTGTTCCGTACCCAAACCATGGGAACGTGGGCGACCTTGACCGTCGTTACCGCCGACTCGGTCGCGGTGGCGGACATCGCGTATCGCAGCCTACTCGTTCTCCACCACGTCGACTCGCTCATGAGCAATTGGACAAAGACCAGCGAAGTCGCGCGCATCAACCGCGAAGCGGGCCGCGGCGAGGTCGCGATACACCCCGAAGTCTTGACCGTGCTCGACGTCGCTAGCCGCGTCATGCGCGACACCGGCGGTGCTATGGATATCACTGTCGAACCGCTGGTTCGTCTGTGGGGATTCCTCGGCGGGCCCAAGCGCGTGCCATCGCAATCCGAGATCGACCGCACACTGCAAGGCGTGGGACCCGACAAGCTGGACCTCGACGCCACCAAGAAGACGATCCGCTTCACCACCGCGCAGACCCGCATCGATCTCGGTGGAATTGCCAAGGGCTACGCGGTCGACCGCGTGGCCGAGGCCCTGGCGCGCGCCGGCGTGCACGACGCGCTCGCCGATCTATCGGGAAACATGTTCGCGCTGGGACATGCGGCCGGCAGGTCGGGATGGGTCATCGGCATTCGCGACCCTTC
>JAICFA010000292.1 GCA_025923935.1 Candidatus Krumholzibacteriia bacterium | reverse complement strand
GATCGCGAAGCGCGCAGAAGCGCTACTGCTCGACGAACCGACGTCGGGCCTCGATCCGAAAGCGGCGAATGATTTCTCGATGCTGCTTTCAGACCTCTCGTCACGCGGTGTCGCGATTCTCATGGCCACTCACGATCTGTTCAGGGCCAAGGAGTCGGGCACGCGAGTGGGCATCATGAAGCACGGCAAATTGCTGGAAGTACTTGATACGGCGCAACTTGGGCACCGAGACTTAGAGCAGATCTACCTTCAGCACATGCATGATTAGTAAAGCATGCAAGATATTATGTCGCTAATACTTGACATTAAGACATGCTTGCTTTACGTTCTCCAGGCAGGAGGAGAGCATGGTGGAGAGAATGGTCGCTGAGGTCCTGAAGAATTCAAAGCACGTGATAGACGACGCGATGGAGGCGGTGGGCCAGACCAAGCGCGTCTATGGCGCGCGCCTGCTGGTTCGCGGGCTGCTCTGGGGTGCGGTCTACGTCGCGGCTCGTTGGCTTCTCGAATCGCCGATTGAATCGCGAGCCGCACGGATAGGGATTGCCCTGCTGCCGACGCCGTTCATGGCCTGGTACCTCTGGACCTGGTTCAAGGGCATGAGCCGCATGGACGAACTGCAGCGCCGCATCGAGCTCGAGGCGCTCGCATTCGCGTTTCCGGTGTCACTGGTTTTCCTGGCGACGCTGGGTCTACTGGATGTTGCCATTGCGTTGAACCCGGACGACTTCAGCCTGCGTCACACCTGGTTGATGCTGCCGATGCTGTATTACATGGGCCTCTGGAAAGCACAGCGGCGGTATCAGTGAAAAACCGGTTGAAGGTGTTGCGCGCGGAACGCGACTGGTCGCAAGCCGATCTCGCGGAGCGACTCAGCGTGTCCCGGCAAACGATCAATGCGATCGAGACCGAAAAGTACGACCCGAGCTTGCCGTTAGCTTTGAAAATGGGTCGGCTTTTCGATCAGTGCGTGGAGAAAATTTTTCTCGATACTGAACAGTAACTCCGGTTGCACCAAGTGCAACTGGAGTTGCGCTATGAAAGCCGCTCCGCATGACAACGCCGGTTGACGTTCGCGAGCGCGACCGACGACAAATCAGCGATTTCTCAGCGGCATGGTTTCTGCTTTGAGCCGAGTGTGTCTGCGAAGTGATCTCTTGTCGCACTGTTGGCACCCCCGACACGCATCACCCCCCGACAAGGATCACTTCCCGACACGTGTCTTTCCCGACCAGCAGTGCTTCCCGTTCATCTCGAGAAGTTGATCACCCAGTCCGACCGCCCACTCATGAAAAAGCGAGCGGTGGATCCAGCGAGCTTGTCGCTGCCACTGCCGATGGATGAGCCAATGACCTGCGGGTACCACTTGCCGCCATTCAGGATCTTGACCGGCGGCGTCCACTGCGACGGGTCGTCGAGCACCGGCGAGTACGATACGTAGACGCCTTCCATCGAGTAGCTCTCGTCCCTTGCTCGATTGAGCAGCATCACGTACTGCTCGAGCGCGGTGTTCCAGTGCACCGACGGTCCCCAGAACGCGTCGACCCGTTGGTCGATGTCGTGCCACGCGTAGGTCGGCGGCACCAGCGGCGTGCCGGCGGGATAGGTCCACTCGAGCCGTCGCCGCATCGATCCCGGTATCGTCTGCAGCAGTTCGCGGCGGCCGGCCTCCGGATCCCAGATGCCGTCGCGCCACAATTCCAACCGGCCGGCCGGGCGCTCGCGGTCCGCCCACACCATTCGCGCAACCGCCACCCCTTGGGCGCCGGGTTGACGTTGATACTGGCTGTAGAAGAAATAGAGATACTTCTTGTCGGCGTCGAGCATCACGCTCAGGTCGCCGACGCCGCCGATGATGTAGCGGTTGTTCGACTCGCACGCCGTGGCGCTTTGCGGCGACTGAATCACCGCGCCGAGGTCCAGCCAGTTGCGCCCGCGATCGGTCGATTTCGCGGCGCCGACGCGCGACACCATGCGATCCTCGCGGCCGCATCGCGTGGCCGGCCATTCGTTGTGATAGAAGCCGTACCACGTGTCCACATCGTCGGAGACGATCGCTTCCATCCACACGCCGTATCCCGGGTGCGGCAGCAACGAGACGTCAGCCGCGCCACTAAGCCGCTCCACCGCCGTTCCCGAGGACACACGCGGCTCGCCATGAGAAGAGGTGAACACGAACAGCTTGCGCTGCCCGTCTTCAAGGTCCCAGATCGCCGGACTGTTGGAATCGACCACCCCCGGTAATGTGAGCGCGGGCGCGGGCGTGAGGGTGGCCCGCGGAATTGGCGGGGCGGCCGCGCTCGCGCCAATACGACTGGAGCCCGGGATGACATTGGGCATCAAGAGCAGAAGGACAGCACCCGCGAGCGACCACAGCCTAAGGGTATTCACCGGGATGGACTACGGCCCGGGCAAAGCGTTTGTTTCACCCCCTCCCGGTGGCGCGTTATCCTGTGCACTCATGTCTCCCGTTGTCACAGACTTCGTGGACGGCGTCCTCGGTATGGACGAGCTCGAGCGGGCCTGGCACGGTCCGTCGTCGAGCGACGGCCATTCGACAGGGAAGACCAACAACTCGCAGCTGACCATCACGCGCAACGGCGCGTCGGATTTCCAGGACCGGCAGGTTTACGTGTTCGTGGATGACGAGCCGTTGGGGAAATTGAAGTACGGCAGGACGATGTCGATGGAGATTGCGCCCGGCCGCCATCGCGTCCGGGCGTTCAACACTCTGTTGTCACATACAGTCGAGATCGACGCCGTGCCGGGCGAACATGTCAGGCTGCGCTGCACCAACGGCATGCCGACGGTCGGCTGGCTGATGATGATGTTCCTGCACGTCACCGCGCTCAGCGTCCGGCTCGAACAAATCTGAAGTTCCAGAGTTCCATGGTTCCATGGATCCAGTGTTCTCGCCTTGGAACCGTGGAACCTTGGAACCTTGGAACCTTGGAACTGAATCAATGCTTCGTGATCTTTGACGCGGTAAGCCACGTCTTGTCGTCTTTTGTCGAAACCGTGCCGATCACGGTGGCCGGAATCGACTGCGTGCAGGCCTCGCCCGATTCCTGCGACACCTTGTTCTTGGTGATGTAGTACTCGGTGGTCTTGCCTGTCGCATCCTTCACCAGCAGCACGTCCTGGCATTCCGTGGCGTCGGGCTTATTCAAGCCACACTTCGCGCACACCAGCTCGCCCTTGAGGGTGAGTTCATCCGCGGCAAACCCGCGAGCTGCCACAGCCAAGCCCCCAATTGCGATGATCGCTTCACGCCTGGTAATCATGATTTCCCCTTTGGCACACCACGCACCGTACGCACCGTACGCACCCTAGCTTTTTTATTGTCCTGGTTTCAATCCCGGTCGTTCGACGAGCTCGATGCGGGCGCCATTTGGCCCCGCCACATAAGAATAGTTGATCGGCGGGCCGTTGGGCAGCTTCAGCGGACGCACTTCCTGGGTGACTTCCACTTTCTTTGCGCGCAAGGCATTGATCGTGTCGGCGAGCGGCCCGGTGGATCGCCAGCCGATGTGATCGATCGCACGGCCCTCGCTTGGCTCCGCTTCGCCCTTGGTGACCAGGATCCACATGCTG
>JAICFA010000291.1 GCA_025923935.1 Candidatus Krumholzibacteriia bacterium | reverse complement strand
TTACGCGTTTTCTGATATTAATTGGCACTTCCCGCCAGCGCCCACACCCCGCCCCGTGTGCGGGGCCCCCCCCGGCGCCACGGCCGCATCGGCGGAAGCGGCATTGTTCGCCGCCATCGCCGAAGGCCGGGCGTACATCGATGTCCACACCGACATGTACCCGGACAGCGAAGTGCGTGGATTTCTGACCGTGAACAATACGCCCACCGAGAACGTGACGTGGGGAAAGGTCAAGGCGCTATATCGGTAGTCGGCACTGGAGTCACACACCTTGTTCGGCATCATACGACTGTCGAAGCAGCGGTCGCCCGCGAGAACCCGGGGCGGCCGTTGCTCATTTAGATCGCGGGGTGGAAAAGCTTGATCAACCCGAAGCACAGGGCCGAAACCAGCGCCGACATCGGAATGGTGAGCAGCCACGCCCACACGATGCGACGCGCGATTCCCCAGCGAATGGTGGACAGCTTGGTGGTGGCGCCGACGCCGATGATGGACCCGGTGATGGTGTGCGTGGTCGACACCGGAATGCCGCTTTGCGTCGCAATGAAGAGCGTGGCGGCACCCGCCGTCTCGGCGCAAAATCCTCCTACCGGCTTGAGTTTGGTGATCTTCATCCCCATCGTCCGGACGATGCGCCAGCCGCCCAGGGCGGTCCCGATCGCCATCGCCACGTGACAGCTCAAAATGATCCAGAGCGTGCTCGAGTCGCCCAGCGATAGCTCGACGTCTTTGGGTAGGTGACCCGACGCCACCAACAGTGCCACGATGATGCCCATCGTTTTTTGGGCGTCGTTGCCGCCGTGTCCCAGCGAGTAGGCCGCAGCCGAAAACAATTGCGCGCGGCGGAACAAACGGTCGACCGCCATCGGCCGAAAATTGCGAAACAGCCAATACACGCCCACCATCAACATGAATGCCAGCAGCATACCCATGAGCGGGGCCAGCGGGATGAACTCGATCGTCTTCACGATCTTGTCCCAGTTGAGAATGTCCCAGCCGGCGTGGGCCACACCCGCACCCGCGAAGCCGCCGATGAGCGCGTGCGACGAGCTGGTGGGAAGGCCGAACCACCACGTGATCAAGTCCCACACGATGGCACCGATCAACCCCGCCAGTACCACCCAGATGTAGACCGGATCGCCCGGTATCACCTTGACGATCTTCGACACCGTGTCCGCCACCTTGGGCGCAAACACGAACATGGCGATGAAATTGAAAAAGGCAGCCCACATCACCGCGTTGCGCGGTGTGAGCACGCGCGTCGACACCACGGTGGCGATCGAGTTGGCCGAGTCGTGGAATCCGTTGATGACGTCGAACGCGAGAGCCACCGCGACGACGATGACGACGAGGGTGAATTCGCCGCTCATGGAATTATGCGTGCTCCAGGACGATTCCCTCGATCACATTGGCGACGTCTTCACACGCGTCCGTCACATTTTCCAAAGCCGCGTAGATTTGGTTCCACTTCATGACGGTGATGGCGTCGCGTTCTTCCCGAAAGAGGCGGGCCACCGACGCGGCCTTGATGGCGTCGGCCTTGTTCTCGTGCTCCTTGATCTTGATGCACTCGTTCAAGATGGAACTCGCGTTTTTCATGTTGCGCAGCCCCTTGACCGCACGCTCCACCGCTTCGGTGGCGGTGACCACCACGGCACCCGCTTGGCGGGCGTCGTCGGGCAGCGACGTGATTTCGAACAGGCAGATCTGGCGCGCGCCGCCGTCGATCAAGTCGATGATGTCGTCCAGCTTGGAGGCCAGGCGGTGGATGTCGTTGCGGTCGATGGGCGTGATGAACGTCTTGTGCAGCGTGCCCAAACAGGTCTTGGTCACTTCGTCCGCGTCGTGCTCGAGCTTCTTGATGCGCGCCGCGATCTGGGTGAAGTTGGCGCCGTCTTTGGAAAACTCGGACATCTCGCGGGCACCTTGCGCACCGAGTCCCGCGAGTTGCTCGAAATAGTCGAAGTAGTTGTTTTGGCGGGGTAACAGTCGAGACAGCATGGGCGACACTCCTGGTTCGGTTCGGCGGAGGTTAGGCCTGTTAAAGGTCGCAGGTCAAGATACCCCGGGCCACCACGAATACCCCCTAGTAATGGCTTGGATAATCAAGTACCATCCTCGGCACTCCGACTAGTCGGCTCAAAGGGTGTTGCGCACGGAGCACCCCAGCACCGTGAAAACACATGCATCAAAGGAGAACCGCTTTATGCAGACGACTGTAAGTCGAATTCGAGTAGTAACCGCGTTGGCTTTGGCGGCGGCGTTGTTCGCGATTCCGGCGTTTGGCGCGCCGGTCGTGTACACCGCAACGCTGAGCGGCGCGGCTGAGGCACCGCCCAACGCCTCGACCGGCACCGGCACGGCCACCGTCACCATCGACGCTGCCTTGCACACGATGCGGGTCGAGGTCACATTCAGCGGCCTGATCAGCCTCAACACCAACTGCCACATCCACGCGGCGACCGCAGTTCCCTTTACGGGTACGGCGGGCGTGGCCACCACGCTGCCGACGTTCGCTGGCTTCCCCAGCGGCGTCACGGGCGGCAACTACGACAACACGCTGAACATGACGCTCGCAGGGAGCTACAACCCGGCGTACGTCACCGCGAACGGCGGCACCACCGCCAGCGCGGAAGCGGCGTTGTTCCTGGCCATCGCGGACGGCAAGGCGTATCTCAACATCCACTCGCAGATGTTCCCGGGTGGCGAGATTCGCGGCTTCTTGACCCCGGCTCCGGTGCCGACGCAAGAGAGCACCTGGGGTTCGATCAAGGCGATGTACCGGTAGTACTGTTTCCGAAGTAGGAATGGCATAACGGCCACCCTGCACACCCAGGGTGGCCGTCGTGTTTTGTGGGCAGCATTACGGCGCCGCCACGCCGGCTGACTACGTTCCATGTACCGCCCCTACCTGGAGGTATTGCCATGAAACGGCTCCTTACCATTTTTGCCCTGATCGCGGTGGCAGCCTGCACCAAGGGCACCGACCGCCCTGTTGTCAGCCAGAACGCCACCATGGCCGACGACGGTGTACAGCGCATCAAGGTCGCAATGCACAGCTACTACTTCGAGCCCAACCGCATCGTCGTCAAACGCGACGTTCCGGTGGAGATCGTGCTGTCGAACTCGTCGCACATCGTGCCACACAACTTCACCCTGAACGGCGCGGGCGTCAACGTCAGCGAGGACAAATGGGGATGGGGACACGACACGGTTCGCTTCACGCCCACGCAAACGGGCGAGTTCGAGTTCGTCTGTCACAAGGGCGACCACGCGAAAAAAGGAATGGTCGGCACGCTGGTCGTGACGGAATAGGAGATTCGAAATGACCGAAGTGGGAATTCCTCGCGTGCTCGAGCACCGCGAGGGCAGCGCGGTCATCGAACACCGCGTGCTGTCCGCCGAGCCGGCGGGCGGAGGCATCTGGCTCCTGAGCACGGAATACTATGACGCCGCGGCGCGGGAGAAACGGCACCGTCGCGCGAAATTCGACACGCGCGACGGCAGCGTTAAATGGCTCGGGGAGTCGTAGCGCCGATCGCTTAGGCGTTACGCCTCCCCGAGCCGACTACAGTTGGAGGGCCCGGAGCGCTACACGCCCGGGATG
>JAICFA010000290.1 GCA_025923935.1 Candidatus Krumholzibacteriia bacterium | reverse complement strand
TGATTTCGGAGAGATAGTCCGCCGTCTGCGCCTTCGGAAACGGCTTGTCGATATCGTTGTGAATCAGGACCACCAGGCCGGTCTCCGCCGCGAAATCCAGGATGCGATCGAGGGCGGGATCGGTGAGGCTGGCCACGTCGCCGTCGATCTTCGCCGACACGAATTCCTTGTGGATCGTGAACTCTCCGATGCCACTGAACACGCCCGGAAACGTCAACAAAACGCGGCGAATATGGTCCGCCGCGTACATGTCAGTGGGATTGAAGCCCGTGATCATGGGATCGAAGCGGGCCTGGTCTTTTTTCGAGAGCGACCGGTACTGCATCGCGATGTAGGCGTCGGTGAACGAGTAGTAGTACAGCGACGCATCGGTATCGAGGTAATACGTGGGCGCGTCGTCGCCCGAGACGCGATAGGACCACGTCTGCTGCAACGGAATGCCGAACAAGGTCGAGCGCCCCACACGGTTACCCATCACGGTGTCTAGGTAGTACTTCGCGGTGACGCCTTCCTGGATGTAGTTGGTCAGGTGGAAGTGCGAATCGTTGAAGAGATAGCCCGGCTTCTTTTGGGCGGTTACATGAGTTGCTCCGCACAAGGCGATTGCGATACCGAGTAGCAGGGCGCGATCTCGTTTGCTACGCATTGAAAATCCTCCGGATCACATTGTTCAACCGATCATCATAGTTTCAAGAACGGGGGGGTAAACAACATCAGACCTACTTCGAATCCCGCGCCATCGTCGCCCTCGAATTCATCCCCGTAGGTCAACGCTAGCACGACGTTCTGGTTGGGTTCCCAACGCGCTCCGATCTTGTATTCCGGTTTGGCTCGCACTTCTCCCTCTGACCCAAATACTTCTCCTACAATGGATGTTTCCATGTCGAATGGATACCAGGCTAAGCGGGTGGAATAGGTAAAAGCAGGTGCCGTCTTTTCGTCGGCGCCGTAATCCCACGTAATGCTCGCGCCCGGCATGAGGTCCAAGGAGACGCGGTTGTCAAAAAACGGGAACGTCGCCGGGGCGTTCATCCAGAAGGTTTGGAAGGCGTCCTTCAATCCATACGATGCCATGTAACCGGGATCCATGCCGGTTCCTGCCTTGACTGCCACTCCCCCGGTCTTGGCCGCGTTTTCGTAGATCATGTATTTCGCGTAGTACGACGTCGAATAGCCGTTGTCGATCGCGCGATTTCCGGACTCGTGGTAGACATAGGCCGCGGCCGTGAACTCCCACCGAGGCAGGAGCGAGAACGTGGCCATCCACATGTCGTTTCGCTCGCCGGCCGTCAGGATGATGGTGGCCACGCCGTGAGGCTTGGACAGGTAATTGTCCGAGTTGTACTGCTGGGCGTAAGCGCAACCGCGGAAAACGGTGAGAGCGAGAATTGTCGCGCTCGCTATTTTCACGAAGTCGCTATTCATTGTTGGTTCCTTTCGAATCGAGCGGGCGCTCTCTCCTCTAGAGAAGGATGTCGGCGCCCAACGAGATGGTGTTTCCGGTCTGGCCGGCGGTGTAGTAACCAAAGTTGGAACCGGTCGGACACTGGTCGACGTGAATGTAGTGCAGGTTCAGGCGGAAGTTACGATTGCCGTACGGGTAGAAGCTTGCGCCTCCCCCTAGCTCCCACGGCGTGCGGTCAAACTCATCCATGATGTAACCGCTGGTGGCGTAGATGCCGAGCTTCTTCTCCCACACCATGTGCATCGCTTCGGCGTAGAAGCCGTGGTCGAAAATGGAGTCATCCGGCAGCGGGCCGGTGGCGTCGAACTCCGACAGCCAGCGCATTCCGTACTCGGCTTGGAACGAGAATCCTTTGTATTTGAAGCCGGCGTCGATCGCGATTTCGTCGTAATCCAGCTCGTTTACGGTCACGGTGTCGGCCAGGGCGCCCGCCTCGAACGGATTCACGCCATCCGAAAGCTTGAGTTGCGCGTGACGCGGCGAATCTGCGAGACCCGCGTAGCGACCTTCGCGTGCGTGACACATGGAAAAGCCGAAGCGCGTGGCAAGTTCCTGGTGTTCCTCGAGATCGCCAAACCCGCCGCGTGGCCCGAACTCTCCCGTTGTAGGGAGCCACTGCGCGCTCGCGCTGTACGCGTAGGAACGGTTGTCGTTGCCGGCGGGGATGCCGAGCTGGCTCAAGCTGCGGTTGATCGCGAGGGTGTAGTAGAGGCGATCGGTCGGCGATCCGGTGACGAAGAATGACGAAGCGAACCCGCCGCGATAAAACTCCTCCGCCATCTGGCGGTCGCTGCCCGCCCAAAACGGCCACGTGCCTTGCATGGAGCGCGCCGTCAGACTCGGCCCGACGCCGGCTCCCAAGGTCACTTGCTGGGCGATGACGTACCGCAGCAGGCCGAACACCAGCGTTTGCTCGGTGGTCGGGAGTGACCACACCGTGATCGTATATAGAAACTCCGGCCGGTAAAAAAAGCCGCTGACCCAGATCATGGTGCGGTGCCAGTTGATGTCATTGCGCGCCACCACGGAACGCTCGCGGCCAAGGTGGTCGGTGAAGGTCTGATTGGCCGGGGTTTGGTCGATAAATCGAAACAATCCGTACACGCTCAAGTTGATGCTCCCGCGCCTGGTCTTGAGAATATCGAAGCCGCTTCCCGGTGTGAACGCGCCGGCAAACTGCGGCACCTCCACGAATTTTGTTTCGTCGACGGCCGCCGTGTCGGGCACCGACGCCACGTCTTGCGCGTGTACGGTTCCGGCCATCGCCAGAAGCAACAATAAGACGCCAAGCGATCGCTTCATTTCAGAGCTCCTAACTCGTGGTGTGAAAAAAAGAGCCCGGTCTCGTCGACCGGGCTCTCTAGGTGATTGTTACTTCTTCTTGGCTGCGGCCGTAGTCGCGTACGGGTTGCCGCCGAGCGCGTTCGAGATGTCGGCGATGGCGTTCTGCGCCTTGACGCTGTTGCCCGCGTCGTCCAGCGGAGGCGAGATCACCGCGATGCCGAACTTACCAGGCGAGACGGCGATGATGCCGCCGCCCACACCGCTCTTGCCGGGAAGGCCGGTACGATAAAGCCACTTGCCGGAATCGTCGTAGAGGCCGGCGGTGGCCATGACGGCGAGTACTTTGGGCACGACCGCCGCGTCGAACACTTTCTTCTTCGATACCGGATTGGTGCCACCGAAGGCCAGTGTCGCGGCCATGGTCGCGAGGTCTTTCGCGTTGACGCCGATGGAGCACTGCTTGGTGTAGAGGTCGACGGCCTGCATCGGATTGTCTTTGATGTACTCGTACGCGTACATCAGCATGCCGATGGCTTGGTTGCGCTGGTTGGTGGCCGCTTCCGATTCGTAGACGTCGTTCAGCACCTTGAGCTGGCGGCCGGCGGCGTCGTTGTGGACCGCCATGATCTTGGCCCACACCTCGTCCTCCGTGGTTCCCTTGACCATGCTGGTCGCGGTGATGGCACCGGGGTTCACCAGCGCGTTCATCTCCGGACCGCCGGCCAGTTTCTTGGACTGTTCCACCGACACGATCGAGTTGAAACGCATGCCGGTGGCATCGACGCCGATGTTCTCAAAGATGGCGTCCGCCCCCTGCTCGTTCATGACCTGGGCCATGGTGAACACCTTGGAGATCGACTGGATCGACAC
>JAICFA010000289.1 GCA_025923935.1 Candidatus Krumholzibacteriia bacterium | reverse complement strand
GAAGGACGCGGTGCCATCACCCCGAACTATCTGCGCATGGATCGTGAAGCTGCGCTCGCGACCGCGCGCCGTCTGGGTGCCAATGTGTTGGTGAGTGGCGAGCGCGGACGCGTGGTGGCGCAAGTGCCGCCGCCGGGCTCGCCCATGGATCGCGACGGCGTGGTGCGGTTGTTCGTCGGCGACGCCGAGGCAACGGGTCGCGCCGGTATCGAGACCAACCGCCGCTTGCGCGCGACGTACCGGGATTCGGTGCGTCCGCAGGACGAGCCGCGCGACACCACCGGCGAGGACGGTATCACGCGCGCCGCCGGAGTTGCGGGTGCGGTGACGGTGTCGCGGAGAACGCGATGAAGGCGACGGAGGAAAGTATGGAAACGGGCGCGGTCGCACTGCAATCGCTCACCGACGCGCTGGGCGGTCTCGTCCTTTCCGCGAACGCTGCCGTGCGCAATCTCTCGGTTGCGAGTATCACCGCCGATTCGCGCAAGGTGGCTCCCGGCACGTTGTTCGTCGCGGTGCGCGGCACTACCAGCGACGGCCACGATTTCATCGACGACGCCGCGGCCCGCGGTGCGGTCGCCGTCATCTGCGAAGCCGCGCCGGCGCGCGCCACTATTCCCGCGATTACCGTGACGAATTCGGCCCAAGCGCTGGCGCTGGTCGCGGCGCGCTTCTACGGCGACGCGGCGCGCGATTTATTTCTGTGCGGCGTCACCGGCACCAACGGCAAGACGTCGACGACCTATCTGGTGCGCTCGATTATGGCGCACACCGGGCGCCGGATGGGCATCATCGGGACGCTCGGGCACGGCATCGACACGCTGGTCAAAGACCCGCACACGACGCCGGACGCGGTCACATTGCATTCCTGGTTTCGCGCCATGCGCGACCAGCACTGTTTCGGGGTGGTCATGGAGGTCAGTTCTCATGCGGTGCGGCAACATCGAGTATGGGGGCTAGATTTTAACGTCGGGATACTTACGAACGTAACGCATGACCACCTCGATTTTCACAAGACGATGGAGGATTATATTGCGGCCAAGGCGGAGTTCTGTCACTCGCTGGTCGCGCCCTATCGTCGCAAAGCGAATGGAACGTTGGTGTATTGGATCGACGACGCCAACGCGCGCGCCATCGGCTCGTCGTTCACCGGCGAGAAGATTGCGGTCGGCGAGAGCGCGGAGGCGCTCTGGCGCCTGCACGACGTCGACGTTTCGCTGGCGGGGACGCGTTTTGCATTGGCGCTGCCGGGCGGCGAGACGCTGCGCGTGAACATGCAGCTTCTGGGCGGATTCGTGCCGGCCAACGCGAGTGTGGCGGCCGCGGCCGCCTACGTGTCCGGCGCCACGCTCGAAGAGATTCGCGCGGGATTGGAAGCGGTGGTACGCGTGCCGGGCCGCTTCGAAGCCATGGGAGGGAGCGGCAAGCCGGTGGTGATCGTCGACTACGCGCACACCCCCGACGGATTCGAGCGCGTGCTCGCCACCTGCCGCGCACTCCGTCCGCGCCGGCTGGTGACCGTGTTCGGTTGCGGCGGCGACCGCGACGCAAGCAAGCGCCCGGTGATGGGGGCTATCGCCGCGCGCGCGAGCGACCGCGTCTATCTCACCACCGACAATCCGCGCAGCGAGAAGGTCGAGGCCATCATCACCGACATCCGCGCCGGCATTCCACAGGGCAGCGACGTGGTCGTCGAACTGGACCGCGCCGATGCCATCCACGGTGCTATCGCCGAGTCGCACCCCGGCGATTTGGTGGCACTCTTGGGCAAAGGGCACGAGGACTATCAAATCATCGGAACCCGCAAGCTCCCGTTCAGCGATCGCGAAGAGGCGGAGGAGGCGCTCGCATCGTGGCCCGCCGCGTAGCCATGAGCATCAACGTCCGCACGTTCGAATGGGTTCGCGACGCGTTGGAAGCGTGCGGCGAGCTCGCGCGTGCGCATGGGAATTCCGGGCTGGCGTGGTCGGGAGCCGCCATCGACAACCGCGCCGAGTGCGCGGGTCGCATCTTCTTTGCGCTGGCGGGCGAGCGCGTCGACGGACACACCTTCGTGCGCGCCGCACTCGACGCGGGGAGCGTGGCCGCGGTGGTGTCGGACGCGAGCGTGGCCGACGAGCTGCAGCGCGCGGGCGCTGCCCACATTCTAGTCCGCGACACGCGCCGCGCGCTCTTCGAGCTGGCGCGCGCCTATCGCCGCCATCTGGGCGCGCGCGTCGTCGCCATCACCGGCAGCAGCGGCAAGACGACCACCAAGGAGTACACGCGCGCGGTGCTGCGCGCGAAGTACCGCGTCCACGCCAACGTGGGAAATCTCAACAGCCTGGTGGGCGTGCCGCTGACCGTGCTCGACGCCGACGAGAATTGCGAGTACCTGGTGTGCGAAGTCGGCGCGAACCACCTGGGCGAGATCGACGCCCTGGGCGGTTTGCTCGAGCCCGACGTCGCGGTGATTACCAACATCGGCGATGCGCACGTGGGCTACTTCGGCTCGCGCGCCGCCATCGCGCAGGAAAAGGGCTCGCTATTGACGCACATCGTGCGCGGCGGGGTGGCGGTGCTGCCGCGCGACGACGAGTTTTTTCAGAAGCTGAATGCCACTGTGCAGGGACGTGTGTTCAGCTTCGGCCGCTCCCCGGCGGCCGATTTTCGGCTCGGGAACGCGACGTTCGCGGAGGGCGTGCTGCGCTTTACCGTGAACGGCGAGCCCTTGAGCCTTTCCGCAGTGGGCGAGTACAACGCCATGAACGCGTGCGCGGCGTTCGCCGTGGGCGACGCCAGCGGGGTGGATGCGAAGCGCATCCGCGAGGCGCTGGCGTCGGTGCGCCCCACGCCCGGGCGCGGCCGCGTGCACCACGTCGCCGGCGTCACCCTCATCGACGAGTCCTACAACGCGAGCCCGGCGAGTATGAAGCAGTCGCTGGCCATGCTGGCGTCCTTGCCGGGCACGCGCCGCATCGCCGTGTTGGGCGACATGCGCGAGCTCGGTGCGGAAACGGCGGCGTTGCACGCCGGCGTCGGCCAAGCCGTCGCCGGCCTGCCCATCGACAAGGTGTACTGGGTGGGCGAGCAGGCCGCGGCGGTGATGACAGCGGCGCACCGAATCAATTCGGGTTTGCCCATCCAAGGTTACGCCGACGTCGCCGTCATGACGGCGGCGTTTTTGCGCGACGTAAGAAGCGGCGACGTCGTCGTGGCGAAAGCGTCGCGCGCGATGCAGCTCGACGAATTCGTCGTCGCTGTGGTGAACGCATTGGGCGGAAACTAACTCGACGCAGGAGACGGCACACGCATGCTCTATCACCTGCTCTATCCGCTGCACACCGATATCTCGGTGTTCAACGTTTTTCGGTACATCACCTTTCGCTCCGCCTACGCAATGGCGACAGCACTGCTGATCAGCTTCGTGCTGGGGCCGGCGCTGATTCGCATCCTGCGGCGCACCCAGATGTACCAGGTGATTCGCGAAGAAGGGCCGAAGACCCACCAGGCCAAGGCGGGCACGCCCACCATGGGCGGCTTGTTGATCCTGGCGTCGATCATCGTCCCGTCGCTGTTGTGGTGCAACCTCGCCAACCGCTACGTCCAGATCGCGCTCATCACAACACTATGGACCGGCGCCATCGGGTTTC
>JAICFA010000288.1 GCA_025923935.1 Candidatus Krumholzibacteriia bacterium | reverse complement strand
CTCGTACCCGAAAGGACTTCGAGCCCGGTCGACCACGCACCTCTATCAGCCGAGACGTACGCGATCTTGGCGTCGAACCAGACGCGCTCGCCGCCCGGGCCATCGATTCCCGCGCTCACGAGGTCACCGCTCCCAAAGTCAGCCGTTCCCTGGAACCCGCCTGTGAAAACGACATTGTTCGATCCATCCACCGCGATAGCGCCGCCCAACTCGCCACCCGTGCCGCCAAAACGCTGACTCCACAGATGAACGCCGCTCGCGTCGTACTTCGCAACCACGATGTCGTCGCCGCCTGCACTCACGAGATTGCTGCCCCCGAAACTCGTCGTCCCCGCGAAATGCCCCAACAGCAGTACATTTCCCACGCCATCCACCGCGACCGCGTCCCCGTTGTCGAATGCCGTACTCCCAAAGCGATGGCTCCACTGATGAGTGCCGTCTTCATCAAACTTCGCCACGAACACGTCGGTGTTTCCCGCACTCACGAGGGGGCCCCCGCCGAAGTCGACGGTTTGCTGGAAAAACCCGGTTACAAACACATTCGCCGAGCTGTCGGTTACGATTGACTCACCCACGTCGGCTCCACCGGCCCCGCCGAAGCGGCGGCTCCACTGGTGCACGCCGTCCGTGTCAAACTTGGCAACGAACATGTCGAAGTTGCCAACCGCGACCAGCCCACCGCCCCCGAAGTCCACGGTGCCGCTGAAACGGCCGGTGAGGTAGACATTCCCGGACCCATCCAGCGCCAACGAAAAGCAATCGTCGGAGCCCGTGCTACCGAAGCGTTGGCTCCATAGATGTGCCCCGTTCTCGTCGTATTTAGCGAGGGCGATCTCAGAGCCAGTTCCAGCGCTGACGAGATCGCCACCCCCGAAATTGGCCGTGCCAAAAAACGTGCTGGCCAGGAAGACGTTCCCGTTTTGGTCAACGGCAACCGCGCGCCCGGTTTCGCCCATTACCGTGCTGCTTCCGTAACGGTAGCTCCAGATGGGCGTTTCGTCAGAGGCTGCGGGATGCGGGCTGGCGAGGAACAGAGTGAAAAGGAGGGGAAGCGCGGCTATGGAACGAGTCATGGCGATACCTCCAAGGGTTCCATATCGGTGAACTGAGAAGCAATTCTCGCGCGCCGCGGACCGCGGCTTCGTGCTACGACGTACTATCGTACCGGTACCGGGGGGATACTGTTAAGTGGGCGACAGTGCGACCCACCCAGCTCGGAGCGCGGGATCATCCGGGCTCCGCGGAAGATTGCTACCTGCTGGGTCCGCGCGCTTCGTGGCGGCGCGAGCGAAATGCGCGGAACACCTCGAGCGCGATGGGCAAGACTTGTATCGCTCGCTTGAGCCGCGGGCGCGACTTGCGGCCGGCGAGCGCCAAGCCGATGGCGACCGCGGCCGCGATGGCTCGGTAGCGATGCACACGACGCGCGACATCGACCACGCGCTCGACGAGTGAGAGTCGACGCTCGATGACACCGAACGAAGCGGCCAGCGCGGCGCGATTCTGATCGGACTGCGCTACCAGTTCGTTGCGGCGCGCTGCCAAGCGATCGAAGCGGGCGCTCACCGCGTTCTCCGCAAATGATCGCGATCCTTCTCCAACTCACGCAGGGTAGCGTCGAACGGACGCGGCTTGGCACCGCGAATCTTTTTCACGGAGACGTATGCGAATAGCGCGACGCCGAAGAATAGAGCGGTAAGGCCTATCGCGGCCCACGCGCGGTACTCCTGCGGGATGAACAGCACAATCGCGAAACCCGCGAAGGTGAGTCCTACCAATCCGGCAAACACGCCGATGAACGCCCACAGCACCACACCCACCAGGCGCGCGGTTTCTTCGCGCAGCTCGGTGGTGAGCAGCTCGGTGCGGTTATGAACCACCGCGATGGCGCGGTCGACCAGTAGACGAAGAGAGTGAAAAACGCCGTGAGATTCCGAGTGCGGAGAATCGTCCATGGGCGAATCAGCGGCGCCGTCCGAACGACCCGATCAAGAAACCGATACCCACCGCGATCGCGATCGCTTTCCAGGGGTTTTCGCGCACGTAATCGTCGGTCGAACGAGCCGCCGTGCGGACTCTTTGTTCGGCGTCGTCGCCGATGGTGCGCAGGCGTTCTTTGGCGCCTTCCAGCGACTCTTGTGCGCGGGCACGAATTTCTTCCACGCGCTCGCTCGCATGTCCCTCGGTCGCGCGCAGCAATTCTTCCGCGTCGCGCGCGATGGCGCGCAAGTCGTCGATGAGGCTGCCCGCGCTTTCTGCGTGGGCGTCGCCGCTGTCGGCGGATTTCTTGGTCATTGGTTCTCCTGACAACGAAGGATGGGCTGCGAAGACTCTAGCGCAGCGCTGCTCACGCGTCAAATCGTCACGCTGACTTGACAGGCGAGCGCTTGCGAAAAAGCAACTCGACGGTCGTCTGTGCCAGGCCCAGCCAGGCAAAGCCGAACGCAGTGCCGGCGATAAGGTCCGACAGAAAATGGTCGCATAGATACAGGCGGCTGAAGTTGACGTAGACGGCAATGAGCAACACGGCGCCAATGAGGAGCGCTTTTCCCGCGCGGGACCGGATTTTCGCGACGAAAAAGTAAGCCAGCAGCCCATAACTTGAGATGACGGCGATGGCGTGGCCACTCGGGAATGAGGGTAGGTGTGTGGTGCCTTCCCCCCCGCCCCAGAGGTTTGCCCCGCCCCAGAGCTCCGGCTCGAAGTCCGGCCGGGGGCGATCGAAGGTGTGCGCCATCAAGAGAAAGAGCAGCGCCGATATCCCGAAGCCGCAGGTGAGCATCGTCAATTCCCGCCAACATCGTTTGCGTAAGAAATAAATGGCGAGGATGATGCCGATTAGCGCGATGACCTGATCGCCGATAAAATAGCCCGCGATCATGATGTACCTGACCCATTCGGGGCCCTGAAGCGCGGTGGCATGCATGCGCTCGGCCAAGGGAACATCCCACTTGAGCAGGGGACCGTTGCTCACGAGGTTGTAGGCGCAGAGGCCAAAGACGAAACCGCCAAACAGGAACATGGCCAATCCGATGAGCGGATATCTCGCGAATATCCCCGGCGAGCGGATATCGTGGAATACGCCCCGCGAGCGGGATTGGACCGCGCGGCGGTCGACATCTTTTTCGGCCGGTGAGCGTTGGCTCATGCGTCGGAGAGAGCGGGTTCTTTCGGTGGTTTCTGCTCTTCCTCGGTGACCGGCGGATCGTCCGCGAACGGCGGTGCGTCGGGTGCGGACTCGACGGGCACGGTCACCGCGATTCCGTTGCCGACGATCATCGACAACGCCTTCGGAATGACCTCCATCTCGATCACCTTCTTTTCGGGTACGGGATTCACGTCGGAGTTGACCGGCATCGGCACATCGGAGGTGATGCGCACTTTGCTCACACGGTAGGTCTTGAGGTCGTCGGGTTTTCCCGACGATGCCGCCTTGAAATGCGTGAGAAGCGCTGCCATGTCCATCCCGTCATAGAGCTGCACGTCGAGCAACCCGTCGTCCATCTTTCCCCCGGGAACGGCCAGCATGTTGTTACCCATGATGGGTGCGTTCGCTATGGTGACGATCCGCGTGGATGCTTCCACGACATTGCCGTCCATCTCGACAATCATCTTGGTAAGCTTGGTCTCGAAAAACTTGCGTATCGCACGCGGGAT
>JAICFA010000287.1 GCA_025923935.1 Candidatus Krumholzibacteriia bacterium | reverse complement strand
TTCGAGGGTGGAAACGCCGCGCAGCGGGTTGGGATAGGGGTCGGACATGGCGTACTTGGGAACCGCGCCGGTGGCAACCAGCGAATCGCTGCGCAGCCCGGTCCACACCAGCGCGTAGTCCTGCGATCCACTCGCGAGCGCGCCTTTGTGGCTCACGGTGAGGCGGTAGCTACCCGCGGCCGGTGCGAAGATATCGATTTGCTCCACGTTGTCGCGGGCGTTGTCCGCCGCGAACGCGGCCGCCGAGGGGTGGTCGGGGTCGAGAGCCCAAGGATGGCCGACGGTCGAACCGTATTGATCGAGCAGACGGATATCCAGATCGTTGACGAGCATCTTGGTGCGGGGATCGAGCGATGGCGGCGGCGGTGTGCCGGCGGGATCGGTCCACACGATAGTAATGCGCGCATCGCCCACTCCATCGGACGCAAACCCGTAGTGCTGCGTGGTGCCGTCGTCCAGCGTCGCGTCGGCGAATCCACCTTCGTCGTCGTCGCCCAAATGCAGTAGCTCCACCGAGCGGCGGACGTTGAGAAGCCCCCAGCCGTTCATGCAGTCGGGTCCGGGATAGACTCCGGCCTCGTCGGCGCTATTGATGACAATCGCCTTAAGCATGGACGAGAGCGGAATCAAGCCGCGCAGTCGCTCATACTCGCGCGCGATCAAATTGATGGATGCGGAGGCATTCGGGGTCGCCATCGACGTGCCCGAAAGTGTGGTGTAGGAGTCGACGGTCAACTTGCCGGCCGAGTACAGCGCCGATCCGTTGGCGACGATGTCGGGTTTGATGCGCCCGTCGTCGGTGGGACCCCAGCTCGAGAAGTCGGTTTGCACGACGTCCCGCGGCACGGCGTAGCCTTCGATAATGTCTTCCACCGCACCCACGGTGAGGATGTTTTTCGCGTTGGCCCCGAACGGGAGCGTGTCGTAACCGCCAAAGTGGTAGTCGGGTGGGTGCACGTCGGTCGCACTCACCCAGGACGATCCGGAGAAATGCAAATGCGTGGTGCCGGGAGGTGCGTGGTCGGTGCGATCGTTGCCCGCCGCGAAAACCATCAGGTAGTACGGCGCTGCATACGCAATCTGATCGTAATGCTGCGCGTCACTGTTATAGAAACCGAACGCATATTCTTCCTCGCGAGAAACATTCAGATCGCCGTACCAACGAGTGCCGTGCCACCCGGCCGCGGAGCCGTAGGAATGATTCGAGATCTGCATTCCATTGGCAGCCGCGTCCGCCATCTCGGAGGCATCGAAAGAAAAATCGTACGAGTGCAAGGGCGCACCGTACGACATCCCGCGCGCGGATGGGTCGACCCCACTCGCCACCATGGTACCGGCGACGTGAGTGGCGTGATCGGTGGTGCCGCCGGGCGAGTCCATCTGTGTCACGCGATCCTGGAATTCTTGGTGCGTCGTGAGCACGCCGCCTGCATCCCACTGACCCAGCTCTCCGGGCGCCGTGCCCGATCCGGTCAGCCCGACATAGCCACCCCCGACCATCGATGGCCACACGTCCCAGGTGCGCACGCTCTTGGCTGCGTCCAAGTTGGTGGGGATGAAGTACGCCGGCATTCCGGTATCGCGGATGAACATGAGATAGACGACGCGGTCGTCGTCCGGATCTTGCGCCGTCGTGTCGGACGTGCGGAGCAAATCGAAATAGACGGGAGTTCGACGCGCCAATACCCACGCGCGAAAGTCGCGCGCGTAGGACTTGAGCGCCGCCACGTCGGTGCTGCGCTGTGCCATCGGCGCCGAAGCAGCGACGGTCGCGGCCATAGTGAGCGATAGCAGGAGAACGCGAGCCCGCATGAGACACTCCAAGCATCGGTGGCGTTGGGGGCGGATGGTCATCATATCATGCCGGGGATGGCGCTCGTGGCCGTGGTACGCTATTCTCGTGCAATTCTATGTGGAACCCCATCCGCCAGTTCATCGACCGTCACGACGCATTCGTGGTGACATCGCACATCAACCCCGACGGCGACGCCATCGGGTCGGAGATGGGTCTGACTCACTTTCTGCGCCAAATCGGCAAGAAGGTGGTGGTGATGAACTCGACCGAGACGCCCGAGGTGCTGCGGTTCCTGGCGGCGGAGGATGAGATTCGCGTCTACGGCGAACCCGGAACGCAACCTCTGCTGGACACCGTGGACGCCTGCATCATCGTCGATGTGAACAATTGGGAGCAGCTCGGGAACATCGGGCGCGGACTGCAGGCGCGATCGCTGCCGCGCGCGTGCATCGACCACCATCAAGGATACACGGCGGGCTTTGCGGATTACACCGTGACCGACACCTCCGCCGCCGCCACCGGCGTCTTGATCTATGAGCTGATTCGTGCGCATGAGGCCAAACTGACCAAAGAAATGGCCGAGGCATTGTATGCCGCTGTTATTACCGACACGGGAACGTTTCGGTTTTCGAACACGGACGCGCGGGCCTTGCGCGTGGCGGCGGATTTGGTGGACGCCGGAGTGGTACCCACCGAGATGCACCGCAAGGTGTTCGGCAGCAAGAGCTGGGGTGCGGGACGCTTGCTGGGCCCGGTGTTGAGCACGCTGGAGTCGGACATGGGGGGCAAGCTC
This sequence comes from Candidatus Krumholzibacteriia bacterium, assembly GCA_025923935.1. Classification (GTDB taxonomy): domain Bacteria; phylum Krumholzibacteriota; class Krumholzibacteriia; order WVZY01; family JAKEHA01; genus JAKEHA01. Next base: position 1,072 of record JAICFA010000287.1, on the reverse strand, counting down.
GCCATCTTCTCCGCGACCCTGGAGATGGTGAACAACGCGGGGGCCACCTACGACGACATGGACGGTTTCGTCGACTTGGTGCGTGCCATCAAGGGCGTGGAGCTCGTGATTTTCTTCAAGGAAACGGAGGAAGGCGACATCAAGGTGTCGCTGCGCTCCAACGGCCGCGTCGACGCACACGCCATCGCCAAGCAATTTGGCGGCGGCGGCCATACCATGGCGTCGGGGATGCGCGTACCCGGCCCCATGCCGCTGGCGGTCGACACGGTGGTGTCGATCTGCCGCAACCTCTCCAGCTTTCCGATTCTCTAGCTACTCGTCGAGCTGCAGCTCCCACACCGCGATCTTCGGTGTGGCGAAGCGTCCGTGGAAACGCGCATCGCGCTCGAAGCGCTCGTGTGCATCGATCAAGTCGTCGGGACGCGAGCGGTAAACGACGAACACCGGGCGTCCCAGCGCACGCAAACGGATGAAATCCGCCGTCGACGGACCCTGCGCGGAGAAAATGGCGTCGCGAATCTTGCGGCGCGCCACCATTTCTTCGGCGGGGTAGCCCCAATTGCGCGCGTACGCCTCGGTTCCCCAGTAGGTGTCGCGCGAGGCCAGCACGGGAACACGCACGTTGTCGTCCGCCTCGATCACGACGACGTCGGACGATTGCTTCTTCAACCAACTGTACACGGCCCGCTCGGTGTCACTCGCCTCGAACGTCGACGCGTCGCGGAACGCCTGCGAAAAATAAACGACGTTGAGCGGCACCGTGGCGGACAGCACCACGACGAGCGCCACGACGCGGCCGCGGCGCGAGCGCCACATTCGATCCAGTCCTCCCACTGCGAGTGCGCACAGCGGGATTACCAGCAGAAACGCGAACTTGGTTTCGTTGTTGGTGACGAGGTCGACCGTTACCGCAATCAGCGCGACCATCAGGGTCCACACCAGAATGATCCCGGTGGCACTCAAGCTCAGCTCGGCGAAGGGGCGCGAGCCGAGCGCGTCATCGGTATCGCGCGAGGCGAAGCGCAAGAAGACACCCGTTAGCACGAGCGCGGGCAGGACATCAAACAACAGT
>JAICFA010000286.1 GCA_025923935.1 Candidatus Krumholzibacteriia bacterium | reverse complement strand
TGGGCGCTTTGCCGCGCGCGAGAACACTCTCCGCCTGGGCGTAGCGGTGCAGCTCCGTCAGCAAGCGAGCAGCGAGTGCCGCGTTTTTGTCGCCTCGCGAGCCCGCGGCGCGCAATGCGTCCCACGCGAGCCCCGGTTCTCCGTGGCTCGCGAGCAGCGTGGCGCTCCGCGCGGCCTGCTCCGACGAGCGCTCGCGTTTTGCGTTTTCACGCGACTTAGCGAGCGACGGGCGGGGCAGCGACGCGAATTCGCACGCCGCAAGAAGCCCTATCGCGACGGGCCATATGGCTCTGCGGCGTAACATGGCTCAATTATAAGACCCGGGTGTGAACACGGGCAATCAAACAAGCAACGACTATTCCCACTCGATGGTGCTGGGGGGTTTGGAGCTCACGTCGTAGGCGACGCGATTGACGTGCGGCACGCGGTTGATAATGCGACTGGAGACTTCGCGCAGAAATTCGGTAGGAAGCTCGGCCCAATCGGCGGTCATACCGTCGGTGCTGGTGACCGCGCGCAGCACGATGGGAAACGCGTAGGTGCGCGCGTCACCCATCACACCCACGCTTTTCACCGGCAGCAACACCGCCAACGCTTGCCATACGGTGTCGTACAGCCCGTACTCGCGCAGCGCGTCGATGAAGATGGCGTCCGCCTGGCGCAGGATGGCGAGCTTCTCTTCGGTCACTTCGCCCAGCACGCGCACCGCAAGCCCCGGCCCGGGAAACGGATGCCGGCTGAGCTGATGGCGCGGGAGCCCAAGCTCCGCGCCCACCGCGCGTACTTCGTCTTTGAACAACAGTGCCAGCGGCTCCACCAGTTTGAAGCGCATGTTCTTCGGCAAACCGCCGACGTTGTGATGGGTCTTGATGGTCACCGAAGGCCCGCCCGTGGAAAAGCTCTCGATGCGGTCGGGATATAGCGTTCCTTGGGCGAGAAAGTCGAACGGGCCGCGCGCGGTGCTCACTTCCTCGAAGATCTCGATGAAGAGGTTGCCGATGCGTTTGCGCTTTTCTTCGGGGTCATCGACGCCCCGCAGACGCTCCAGGAAGCGTGCGCGCGCGTCCACCACCTCCAGCGGTGCCGACAGGTGCGATGCCAATAGCCCAGTCACCGCTTCGCGCTCGCCGGCGCGCAAGAGGCCGTTGTCGACGAACACACAGTGCAACTTTTTCCCCACCGCGCGGTCGACCAAGCACGCGACCACGGAGCTGTCGACCCCGCCGCTCACCGCACAAATGACGCGCCCATCGCCCACCAGCTCGCGAATCTCGCCCACCATTTGATTCACGATCGCGCCCGCAGACCAGTTGCGCTCGGCGTGACAGACCTCGACGAGGAAATTTTCGAGAATGGTGTCGCCGAAAGCGGTGTGATGGACTTCGGGATGGAATTGTACGGCGTACGCGCGCTTGGGCGGCACGTGGAACGCCGCCATCTCGCCTTCGTTGGAAGTCGCCAGCACGTCCAACGCGGTGCCCCCGCCGCGAACCGAGTCGCCGTGGCTCATCCATACCGATTGCTCCGCCGGAGTATTACGAAACAGCGGGTGCGACGAGTTGGCGCGGATGCGCGCGTGGCCGTACTCCGCTTTTCCGACGCGCTCGACGGAAAGCCCCAGATCGCGCGCGACCAACTGCATGCCGTAGCAGATTCCGAGCACGGGGCGGTCCCACGACCAGATGTCGGCGGGGATGGTGGGGGCATTTTCTTCGAACACGCTGGCGGGTCCGCCCGAGAGAATGACGCCGCTCGGGTCGTAGGACAGGATTTTCTCGCGCGCTGCATTCCACGGCAGCACCACCGAGAACACACCCTTCGAGCGGATGCGGCGCGCGATGAGCTGCGTGAATTGCGAACCGAAGTCGAGGATGACGATGCCGCGTGTAGGCGTGCTCATATGTGACGGAAGTGGCGCCTTCCGGTAAACACCATGGCCAAGTTCATCTCGTTGGCGGCAGCAATCACTTCGGCGTCCCGAATCGATCCGCCGGGCTGTACCAAAGCGGCGATTCCGACACGACCCAGCTCCTGCACACCGTCGGCGAAGGGAAAGAACGCGTCCGACGCCGCCACCGCGCCTTTGACTTGCAGTCCGGCCGTGCCCGCTTTGTGCGCGGCGAGGTGCGACGAATCGACCCGGCTCATCTGGCCCGCGCCGATGCCGACGGTGCCGTCGCCGTCGGCGATGACGATGGCGTTCGACTTGACGTGCTTCGCGACCATCCACGCCATGCGCAACGCGGTTCGCTCTCCCTGATTGGGCATTCGAGCGGTCACCGCCTGCGCGTTTTCCCATTCGGGATAGCCGGCGTCGTCGTCTTGTACCAGGGCCGCATCCTGCGTCCACACGGCTACCAATCCCGGCCGGGTACCGTCCCAATACGCGCCCGGAATCGTCACCACGCGCACGTTCTTCTTCTTTTCCAAGGACGCACGCGCCGCGCCTTCGACGCCGCGAGCGATGATCACTTCCAAAAAGAGTTGGCCCATTTCTTCCGCGAGTTGGGGTGTCACCGTGCCATTCACCGCCACCACACCACCGAATGCCGACACGGTGTCGGTCTTGAGGGCGCGCCGCCACGACTCCAACACATCACCCATCCAGGCCGCGCCGCACGGATTGTTGTGCTTGATGATGGCCACACTGTGCGGACCCAAATCGCGTACCAGCGCGAAGGCGCCGATGATGTCGAGATAATTGTTGAACGAGAGTTCTTTACCCTGCAGCTGGGTCATGTCGACCACGGGCGACGGCATGGCGGTGCGATACAACGCACCGCGTTGGTGCGGATTTTCGCCGTAGCGCACGTCACTCACCTTGACGAGTCCGATGGGCAGCCGCTGCGGCAAGGGCTCTTCGGGTTGCGCCGACCGGAAGCAGTGAGCGATGGCAGCGTCGTAGGTCGCGGTCAGCGCGAACGCCTCCGCGGCCAAGCGCGCGCGCGTCGCGGCGGACGTCGACCCGTCGCGCTGCAGCTCGTTCACCACCGCCGCGTATTGCGACGGATGGGTCAGCACGGCGACGTGCTTGTGGTTCTTCGCCGCCGCGCGAATCAGGGTGATGCCGCCGATGTCGATGAACTCGATGAGCTCTTCCGGCGACAGCCCCGCACGAAACTTTTCTTCGAAGGGATAGAGATTCACGACCACCACGTCGATGGGATCGGTGGCGCGGTCGACCAGCGTGCGCAGGTGATCGGGATTGTCACGGTCAGCCAGAATGCCGCCGTGAATCTTGGGGTGCAGCGTTTTCACGCGCCCGCCCAGGATCTCGGGACTCTCGGTGTAATCCGAAATTTCGCGCACCGCGATGCCCTGCGATTCCAGAAACGTCTTGGTGCCCGACGACGCGATGATGGCGAGCCCCGCGTCGCGCAGCGCCGACGCCAGCTCGGCGAGCCCTTCCTTGTCGGTGACACTCACCAGTGCTGTGGCGGTGCGGGTTTTCACGGCTTTGCTCACAAGTACCTTTCGACGCTACGCGCTGGGAACAAGCGGTCGTGTGCTTCCTTATATCTGGCGATGGTGCGCGTCACCACGTCGGCCGGAAGCTCCGGCCCCGGCGGATTGTGATCCCAGCCGCTTTGATCCAGATAGTCGCGCACGAATTGCTTGTCGAAGCTCTCCTGCGGGCCGCCCGCGGCGTACTTGTCGGCGGGCCAGA
>JAICFA010000285.1 GCA_025923935.1 Candidatus Krumholzibacteriia bacterium | reverse complement strand
TCAGATGGCGGGCGGATGGCTGGCGGACCGCTGGGAGCTGCGGCGCGCGTACCTCATGTTCCACGCGCTCAGCTTCCCCTTCATCCTGGGGATGGCGTTCACGGGAGAGTTCGCATTGGTGGCGTGCGCGCTCGGCTACGAGTTCTTCAGCCTGGGCATGCAGCCCATCGAAAACAGCCTCATCGCCGCCATGACCCCCGACCGCTGGCGCAGCACCAGCTTCGCGGTGAAGTTCATGCTCAACTTCGGCATCGGCTCCTTCGTGGTGCCGCTGATCGCGCCTATCAAGCAGGCCTACTCGATCGAGATGGTCTATACCTTCCTGGCCGGTGTCGTGCTCTTGCTGGTGCTCAGCATCGTCGCGCTGAGAATTGCGTCGCGAAGGATTCCGGAAGTGCGGAATTAGGCTCGACCGCTTTCGCGGCCCTGTCATACCATTCGACTATGGAACAGAAAGAGTGGGAACAGCGCCTGGATCGGATGGCGGAGCGCGTGGCGGGAGGCGTGAAGGACGGGGTGCGCGTGCTCGAGGACGCCTACGAAAAGGGCAAAGAGACGGTACAGAGTGAGACGCGCGGTACGGCGGATGCTGCGACCGAGGGTGGAGTGGTCAAGAAGGGCTCGCCGCGTTTGGGCCTGGCCTTGGTAGCCCTCGGGATCATTTGGCTTTTGCACACGCTCGGGATTCTCGACCAGCCCGTCTTCCCCATCCTCCTCATCGTCCTCGGCGTTTACTTCATCGCACGCTCGAAGTAGCTCGCAGGCGCGAGCTGCGCGTCTTGGTCCGGCGCCGCGAACGCGCCGCTCGGGCGACGCGTGTGCGACGCTTGGGTTTGCGCGGTGCGCGGCGCGCCTTCCGTCCGGTGGTCTTGGTCGACCGGTGGCTTTTCTTGCGGCCCGCGGTGGCGTAGTAGGCGTGGTAGTTGAGCACCTTGTAGACGAGTCTCGCCGCTATGAACGACGACGCGATGTCGGCGTCGTTGGGGCACAGCTCGACGGCGTCGAAGGCGATCACGCGCTTGTGACGGAACACGGTGTCGAGGATGTCCATGACCTCTTGCCAATACAGTCCGCCGGGCTCGGGTGTGCCGACGGCGCGAATCACTTCGGGCGAGAAACCGTCGAAGTCGATGGTCAAATAGACGTCCTTGGGGAGTGCCAAGAGGTCGGCGCGCGCTTTCTTGTTCCAGCCGCGGTGCGCGCGCACGCGGTCGGTCTTCTTGAGTAGCGTCCACTCCTCCTCCGCGAGGGTGCGGATGCCGACCTGCACGATGGGGCCGAAGCGCATCGAATTATGAGCGGCGCAGGCGTGGTTGTCGGCGCGGCCGTGGAAGGTCTTGCGCATGTCGGCGTGGGCGTCGATCCACACAATACCGACGTTGGGCTTGGCACCCGTCGCGGGCGGATGGGGATGGAACGCTTCGACCAGCGCCGGCGTAATGGAATGCTCCCCGCCGACGAATCCGATGAACGAATCGGGAAACTGCTCGCGCAGCGCCTTCGCCGCTTGGGTGATGGACGCGAGGTTGGTGACGGGCGGGCGGACGGTCAGAATACCGTGGCGCGATGCATCGACTTCGAGCACCTCGTCGAAGAGCTCGACGTGGCTCGACGCCTGCACGATGGCCTCGGGGGCCTTACCCACGCCCTTGGCGTAGGTAGTGGTCTCCTCGTAGGGGATGAGTCCGAGGACGTAGCGATTCTTGTCGAGCGTGATCTCGCCCGGATCCGCCTTGTCCTCGAGGAAGCCCAGCGTCATGGGAGCGTCGCGCAACGGGCTAGTAGTTGCAGAACACACCCGCGGCGATCACGGTCGTCCACAGGCCTTCCTTGCCGATCGCGGTCTGCGTGATGTTGGTGGTGCGCACGATCTGCCGGCCGATCTTCCACTGCTCCTTGCGCTGGTTCCACGCCTTGTCGGTATCGAGGTCGATGCCGAGGGTGGTGGCGAGCATGGTGGCGGCGAGGTCTTCGGCGTAGTCGCCGGCCTGCTTCTCGTTTTGGCCGTAAGCATGGTGCTCGGAGAGGTAACCGTACTTCTCACGGTCGCCGGGGATGGCCACACCGATGGAGCACGCCGTCATGCGGAACGCCTCGTCGGTTGCCATGCGGGCGATGACGCTGAACACGATCTGACCCGGATGGAGCATGGCGGCGCCGCGCTGCTTGGGTACCAAGCGGCAATTCGGCGGGAAGATGCTCGACACCGTCACCAGGTTGACGTGGGCAATTCCGGCGTCGCGCAGTGCCAGCTCGAAGCTGGTTAGCTGCTCGCGGTGACGGCCCATTCCCTTGGTGAGAAACATTGCTGTTGGGACGAGATCCATGCCCTCTCCTCTGAATTAGAACGTCCCCGCGAACGGGTAAGAACAAAAAGTCGCGCAACATATAGGAGAATCGCCCGGCGGTGTCAACCTCCCATCGCACAGCGGAGTACCGGTCGCGGGCAGAAAAAAAGGAAGGGAGACGAAGTCTCCCTTCCCAAGGAAATCGCAACTCGAGTTGCGAGTCCGGAGCTACATTTCCGGCGTCATGCCGGGCATCGCGGTCTTGGCCTTGCGGCGGACCTTGCGACGCACTCTCCGGACCTTGCGCTTCACGCGGCGCACCTTGCGGCGCACCTTGCGGCGGACCTTGCGACGTACCTTGCGCGCAACGCGTCCCGTACGTCTGACCTTACGTCTTACTTTACGCTTGGCCTTGGTCTTGGCTTTTCTCTTTCTTCTCGCTGCCATTTCGAACCTCCGTATATAGGGGAGAAGGGAGACTTTTCGTCTCCCTTCCCTGTGCGAATTCGCAGCCTGGCCAGGCCGCGATCCAAGTTACTTCTTCTTGGAGCGGCGCTTGGCTTTGCGCTTGGCTTTGCCCTTGGCCTTACCTTTGGCCTTGGACTTCCTCTTTGCTGCCATTTGGTTTCCTTCCTTTGCAGCGCGTGCTCCGTTGCCGTCGCACGCGTTCAGGTTTAGACCAACCAACGTTCAACGAATGATCCAGCTCATCGCTGATTTCACCGTTGAACGAATTCTTGCACACTGAAAAAGTGTGTCAACAAAAAATTATGCCTGTTGGCCAAAATTCTTCCATACGACGCAGTCTAATGGCACGGTAATGCTTCGTTCGATCGATGCGTTGACGCGTAATTTCAGTCGCGCATCGTGCGCTGATGCAGTGCGCGCGCGAAATCGACAAATGCCCGCGAACAGCGTCGCGCGCGCGTTACGCGGCGAATGTCGCGCGCGATGTTTTCGCGTTTGGATGCACGGCGTGGTGTGTTTCGGGATCGATCCGCGAGATACTTTGGAGTGCATGCGCCTCACTCACGGTCACCTCGAATTTGGTGCTGTTTGCCATCGGTCAAGGCGCCGCTTCGAGCGCATTGAGAGGTCCCGCACGCTGCTCATTATAGTAGTGTCGCGCAGCAGCCCCCCGGCTCCCCCGCCGCTCACGCATCTCGTTAACAGGCTTGAGGATGGGAGAAAGCGGCGGGGGTGACGGGGTTGCGGCGCCCTGGGGTTTCTGATAGTGTTCCACGCCACGAATCTCCCTTCAAACGGGCGCGCAAACGCGCACCGGTCCACCGAGACACAAGAATTCATTCAACGCAAAGGCGACTCGAAAGAGACCCTATGAGTGATCATCAGAATCTGTTCGCAATGGCAACGGCCCAGTTCACCAAGGCCGCCGACT
>JAICFA010000284.1 GCA_025923935.1 Candidatus Krumholzibacteriia bacterium | reverse complement strand
TCGTCGTCGCCGTTCACCGTCGGGTGGCTCACCCAGAACGGCACGTCGAAGCGCCACGAGAAATTCCAGAACGGCCACGTGACATTGGAGCGAATGCCCACACCGGCGTTCTCGAGCCGGGCATCCAGCACGCCCGCGCCGACGAGCGAGGTCACGCGCGGGCTGTCTTGGATGGGATTGTCGCCGTCTAGAATCCAGCCCGCGTCGTAGAAGCCGTACCACGACATTGTTCCGAGTCCCTTCGCGAGCAGCTTCTCCAATCCCAATAGCTTCAGCTTGGTGCCGAGCTCGGCGTTGACCGCGAGCAGCTTGTTCACGCCGAACGTGCCTTCGAAATAACCGCGCAAATTACCGTCGCCCGGCTCGACGTAGTTGAGATCTTCCGGGACCGCACCGGGCGCGCGCAGCCAGAAGCGCTTCTCCTGTTCCATCGGCCCTGCGCCCGCCAGGTTGAACTTGCGCTGTGTCGGCACACCGCCGCCGGCAAATCCGGCGAACACGCGCGCGCGCCAATCCAGCTTGGTCACTTCCGGGCGTGAGTGCAGCGACAATTCCGAGGCGATGCGCTCGTAGTCGTAGTTACCCGCGAACCAATCGCGTCCCAACGTGAAATCGAGCGAGAAGCGCGTGGCCATGACGTCGAGCTGCGGATCGACGGTGTAGGCCAGGTACGGTCCGACGTCGGCCTGCGACGTGTCGTAGATCTCGGTGCTGGTCAGGTACGCGGTGTCGCGCAGCTCGTGGTAGCCGTAGCCGATGCGAATGTCATGCGTGGGCGGCTCGATCAGCTTCGAGCGCCGCTTGAAGTCGATCTCGACGCGAACGTCGGCACGCCCTTCCATGCGGTAGCCGGACAGTCGCAGCGTCGCGTTGCTGCCGAGCCACTGCTTGGGTTCTTCGTAGGAACCGGAGTAGTCGACTTGCTCGCTCTTGGCGCCGTAGTACACGCCCAGTTTGATGCGGCGCTGCCACCCGTAACGGCTGCCGAAGAAGTGATACCCGACCTTGGCACCGTCGACGTCGTTGTACCAGATCGCGGGGCGATGGCGGATCTGATACGCATCTTCGGGATAGTAGTAATTGTTGGGCCAGTCGATCTGGAAGTCGAGCTTCTTGGGCTCGAAATTGTTGGCGAGCGCGATGTCCATGATCTCGTTGTCGGGATTGATGGCGACGCGTTTCGGCTCGGCCGGGAGCTTGACGCGCTCGCGAATCTCGCGATCGCGCGCGTCGAAGCGGCGCTTCTCGATGCTGCCGTCCGGCATGGTGAAGTGGACCTCGATGGGGAGGTAAAGCTCGCCCTTGCGATGAATGACGACTTCGGTGGTGACCCCCGCCGAGTCGGCGCGCGTGCGCACGCGCTCGATGTCGTAGTCGACCGTCTTCTTGGTGTGCAGCCACTGCTCGAATTGCCGCGATAGATCGCGCTGGGTGACTTCCTCCGCCGTTTGCCGGAATCGGTCCTCGTTCACGTGCTTGAATTTCCATCGGTCGAAATACTCGTGCAGGATGCGCTCGAAATTCTCCTCGCCCACGGCGTACTGCATGGCGCGCACCACCAACGACGCCTTGGTGTACACGTGGGTGCGATAATTGTTGTCGTATTTTTCGGAGCGATAGGAGACGCGCTCGCCGTAGCCGCGGCGGTCGAGGTCGAACACCTGCCGGCGCGCGTCCTCCCACAACTTGTACTGCGGCGTGATGCGCTGGTACCAATTCCACTGGCTCTTGTCGCCCCAGGGGCCGTAGCGCTGCTCTTGATACCAGCGCGTTTGAAACACGGTGAAGCCCTCGTCCATCCACGCTTCTTCGCGCTCGTTGTTGGCGAGGATCATGGGGAAGTACTGGTGGCCGATCTCGTGGAGGGCCAAGCCTTCGCTGGCGCGGCTGTCCATGACCAGCATGGGATACTCCATGCCGCCCGACCGCAGCCATTCGGCGACGGTGATTTGCGGGTACGGATACTTGCCGATTTTCTTTTCCAGCCAGCGAATGGAGCGTACCGCGTGGACCAGCGTCGAGTCCTGCCAGGTCTTGGCGCTCGAGCGCTTGTACACGCTGTAGATCTTGACGTCGTTGACGGTGGTATTTTCCACCACGTAAGTGGGATCCGCGCACCAGGCAAAGTCGTGCACGTTCTCGGCGTGGAAGTGGACGATTTTGGTTTTGTCCGACGCGGGACGCTTGGGCGCCTTGGGCTGGCGCGGCGGATTGTAGCTCCAGCCGGGATCGCCGGCTTGCACTTCACCGGTCGCGACCACCACGAAATGCTCGGGTAGCTCCAAGTGCACGTCGAAGGTACCGAATTCGCCGTAGAATTCGCCGTTCGCGAACTGATCCGCGTGAAAGCCGTTCTCATCGTAGACGACGAGCTTCGGGTACCACTGCGCCATGTCGAAATGGTTGCCGCGGTATCCCGAGCGGTCGGTGTGCTTGCGAATCTTGCCGTCGAAGGCCAGCGAGATGGTCATCGAATCGTGCGGTGCCAGCGGCTGTGGCAGTGAAAAGTGCGCCAGCGTGCCGTCGACGGTGTGCTGCACCGCGGCGCCGTCCACCTTGAGATCCTTGAGGTCGAGCCAGCCCTTCTTATCGTCGGGGATGCCGAACAGGCGTGCGTTGTAAATCCGGCCCTTGTCTTCCTGGTAGGGGACGTGCTTGTCGCGGAACGCGTTCGGATAGAGATGGAGATACATCTCGCGCAGCGTGTCGGGCGAGTTGTTGACGTACTGAATCGTTTCCGTGCCCGAGATCCACTTGCGCTGGTTGTCCAGCTTGGCGTGGATAGTGGTGTGATGGAATTGCTGGAAGTAGTCGGCCGCGCGGGCAGGAACAGCAAACGCGAGCGCGAGCACGGCGGTGAAAACGGCGCGATTCAATCCTTCTCCTCTGGCGTTAGAAAGCGCGAAGGCTACCACGAATCCGCCGATCGCCACCAGACGCTACGAGCCGTCCTCGACGATGCCGAACTTCTTGATTCTATAGAGGAGGATGTGGCGGGGTACTCCCAGGCGGCGGGCGGCGCGCGAGCGATTCCAGCCGCTGGCCCGGAGAGCGTCGATCACCGCGGCCCGTTCGATGTCGCGCAGCGTCGGCCCGCCCGGGGACTCCTGCGCGAGCGCGGACAGCTGAGTTGCGACCGCGCCGGCGTCGATCGCGTCGCGCGAGCGCATCAACACGGCACGCTCGCAGAAATTCTCGAGCTCGCGCACGTTGCCCGGCCAGCGATACTTCTCGAGCGCATCTAGTGCCTCGCGCGCGACCGTCACGTGCGCGCCGTTGGCAAAGCGGCCGACGAAATGTTTGACGAGCAGGGGAATGTCGCCGCGGCGCTCGCGCAAGGGCGGGACTTGCACGGGGACGACGTTCAGGCGATAGAACAAGTCTTCGCGAAACTCTCCCGCCGCCACCAGCGCGGAGAGCGACCGATTCGTGGCCGCGATGACGCGCACATCGACTTCGATGGTCTGCTCGTCGCCGACGCGCTCGATCTCGCGCTCTTGCAGCGCGCGCAGTAGTTTCGCCTGCAGGTGCACCGGCATGGCGCCGATCTCGTCGAGAAACAGCGTCCCGCCGTGCGCCAGCTCGAATTTGCCCATCTTGTTGCGAATGGCGCCCGTGAAAGCACCCCGCACGTGCCCGAACAGCTCGCTCTCGAGGAGCTCCTGCGGAATGGCCGCGCAGTTGACGGCCACCAGCCTTCGCTCGCG
>JAICFA010000283.1 GCA_025923935.1 Candidatus Krumholzibacteriia bacterium | reverse complement strand
AAGACGATGTCGCCCAGCTCGCCGGCGGCGAAGTCGGTGATGCCGATGGTGGCTTCGTCGCCGTCGACGCGAACCCACTCGTGCTCTTTGGTGAATTTCAGGTTCTTGGGATCCATGCTTCTCCTATCTCACGCGTCGCGATGTCGATGTCACTCGACGCGATTTCCGCAGCGCGATACCCAATGTTTCGCGCGAGGACGTATGAGCGGAGAGTGACATCGACATTGCGACGCTCACTCTCGCGCGCGACTCTTATAGAATGGAAGTGATACGCGTTTTACCGGGACCGTGTGCGCGCGCACTTGCACGGTGAGATCGGCGTCGACGCTGTCGGCATCGACGTACGCCATGCACAAACTCTTTTTCAGCGTGGGTCCGTGCGTGCCGCTGGTGACCTTACCCACCACCGCATCACCGCGCATCACCGCGTAGCCTTGGCGCGCGATGTTGCGGCCCTCGAGCTCCAACCCCACCAGCTTCCGCTTCGACCCTTTTTCTTTTTCTTTGGCCAGCGCCGCGCGGCCGATGAACTCGGTCTTGTCGAGCTTCACGAGCCACGACAGTCCCGCTTCGAGCGGTGTGGTTTCGTCGTCGAGCTCGTGACCGTACAAGCACAGCGCCGCTTCGAAGCGCAGCGTGTCGCGCGCGCCCAACCCCGCCGGCAACACGCCGTACGGCTTGCCGGCCGCGAGCAGCTGATTCCACAGCTCGGTGGCGCGGGCGGGCGGCACAAACACTTCCACGCCCTTTTCGCCCGTGTAGCCGGTGCGCGACACCATCATGCGCCCGCCCGGCGACTCGAACGAGCGCCAGCGGTAGTAGGACACCGCGTCGATCTCGCCGTGCACGGGTGCCAGCATGGGGGTGGCCTTGAGCACGTCGAAGGCGCGCGGTCCCTGCACCGCGATGAGCGCCCATTCGTCGCTCGCGTTGTGCAGCTCGACGCGTTGGCGCGTGATACCCGACGCGGCCCACTTCATGTGCGAAAAGTCTTTGTCGATGTTGGAGGCGTTCACCACCACCAACGCGCGGTCGTCGGCCAGCCGGGTAACGAGCAAGTCGTCCACCACTCCGCCGCTTTCGTGGCACATGGTGGTGTAGAGCACGCCGTCGGGGGGAAGCTTGGAGCAATCGTTGGTGACCACGTGATCCAGATAGCGCCACGTGTCCGGTCCGGAGACGATGAACTCGCCCATGTGGCTCACGTCGAACAATCCAGCACGCTCGCGCACGGCGGTGTGCTCTTCGATGCCGCCGGTGTAGCTCACCGGCATCTCGTAGCCGGCGAAGCCGACCATCTTGCCGCCGGCGGCCACGTGCGCGTCATATAATGGAGTACGTTTCAGCATCGTTGTTCGCGGCTATGCCACGGTCTCGTCGCGGCGCGCCTCCGCCGCCAGCGCCGGCCGCATCTCGCGCAGCATCGCACCCGTGTGCGACCCCGCGCTTTGCATGATGTCGTACGGAGAACCGACCGCCACCACCTCGCCGCCCGCGTCCCCACCTTCCGGACCTAGGTCGATGATGTGATCGGCGGCCAATATTACATCGGGGTTGTGCTCGATCACAATCACTGTATTTCCTTTGTCCACAAGTCGGTCGAGCACTTGCAGGAGCATGCGAACGTCCTCGTGATGGAGCCCGGTGGTGGGCTCGTCGAGGATGTAGAGCGTGTTGCCGGTGCCCCGCTTGGAGAGCTCGGCGGCCAGCTAGACACGCTGCGCCTCGCCGCCCGACAACGTCGTCGCCTGCTGGCCGAGCTTGATGTAACCCAGGCCGACCGAGCACAAGGTCTCGCACACGCGCTTGATTAGCGGAAAGCTGGAGAACACTCCCGCCGCTTCTTCCACGCTCATGTCGAGCACATCGGCGATGCTCCGTCCTTTGTAGGTGACTTGCAGGGTCTCGTGGTTGTAGCGCCGTCCCTTGCACGCCTCGCACGTCACGTACACGTCGGGCAGGAAGTGCATCTCGACTTTGATCACGCCGTCGCCTTCGCACTTCTCGCAGCGGCCGCCCGGCACGTTGAAGCTGAAGCGTCCCACCTTGTACCCGCGCGCGCGCGCGTCGGGCAGCTGCGCGAACAGATCGCGGATGGGAGTGAACACGCCGGTGTACGTCGCGGGGTTGGAGCGCGGCGTGCGCCCGATGGGCGACTGGTCGATCTGAATGACCTTGTCGATCTTGTCCATGCCGAGGATGGAGTCGTGCGCACCCGGCAGGAGATTGCCGCCGTAGTGCTTGCGGTGCAGCGCGCCAAACAGGATGTCGTTGACGAGGCTACTCTTGCCCGAGCCGCTCACACCGGTAACACACGTGAACACCCCCAGAGGAAACGCGACGTCGATGTTCTTGAGATTGTTCTCGCGCGCTCCTTTCACCTCGATGGCCTCGTTGATCAGCTGCGCGCGGCGCACGCGAGTGGGTATCGCACCGTCCTCGCGCAGGTACTTCCCCGTCAGGCTCTCGGGCGAATTTCGAATCTCTTCCGGTGTACCGATCGCCACCACTTCGCCGCCGTGGATGCCAGCGCCGGGCCCCAAATCGACCACATAATCCGCTGCCAGGATGGTGTCGCGGTCGTGCTCGATCACCAGCACGGTGTTGCCGATATCGCGAAGATCCTTGAGCGTTTTGATGAGGCGGGCGTTGTCGCGGTGGTGCAGCCCGATGGACGGCTCGTCCAATATATAAAGGACACCCATCAGCTTCGACCCGATTTGCGTGGCCAGCCGCAAGCGCTGTGCCTCGCCGCCGGCAAGTGTGGCCGCACTCCGGTCCAAGGAGAGATATCCCAAACCCACATCGGCCAGAAAGCGCATGCGCGAGACGATCTCGTGCAGGATGGGCGCCCCGATCACCGCCGCGTTGCCTTCCAACTTGAGCGCGTTCAGCTCGAACAACCCGCGCGACACGCTCATCTTGACCACGTCTGCGATGGTGTGCGGTCCGACGCGTACCGCCAGCGCTTCCGGCTTCAAGCGTGCGCCGCCGCACGTCGCGCAGTCCTCCACCGTCATGAACGTCTCGATCCACTTGCGAATGCTCTCCGACGACGTGCTCTTGTGACGCCGGCGCAACCACGGAATCAATCCTTCGTAGGTGGTGCGATACTCGCCCTGCACCTTGGCGAAGTCCATCTTGACCGAGATCTCGTCCTCGATGCCGTACAGGATGGCGTCGCGCGCGCGCTTCGCGAGCTTCGCCCAGGGAGTTTTCAGGTCGAAGCCGAGATGATCGCCCAGGGCGTCCAGTTGCGAGCGGCCCCAGTCGCCCTTGAGCTTTCCCATCGGCGCCATGGCGCCGCCGTCCAGAGTGAGCGCATGATCCGGAACCACCAATGACTCGTTGAAATCCATGCGCGACCCCAAGCCGCCGCACTCCTCGCACGCACCGTAGGGCGAGTTGAACGAAAACAAGCGCGGCGACAGCTCGCCGAAGCTCGTGCCGCAGTTCGCGCAAGCAAACTGCTGCGAGAACACCAGCTCTTCGCTCCCCACCACGATGGTCACCGTTCCGCCCGAAAGTTTCGACGCCGCTTCCAGCGAGTCGGCGATGCGGCGCGCGTTTTTCGCATCCACCACCAGACGGTCGACGACCGCGTCGATGTCGTGGCGCTGCTGCTTGTTCAGCGCGGGCACGTTTTCAACCTCGTACATGGTGCCGTCGACGCGCACGCGCACGTAGCCCTGCGACTCGATCGTCTCCAGCACTTT
>JAICFA010000282.1 GCA_025923935.1 Candidatus Krumholzibacteriia bacterium | reverse complement strand
CTCCGTTCTCGATAAACACCCCGCGCGCGAGAGACTCCAGATTGACTTGGTGTACGATGCCGGTCGCGGGCGGTACCACGCGGAAATTCTGAAACGCTTTCTGTCCCCATTTCAAAAACTCGTAGCGCTCTTGGTTGCGCTCGAACTCGAGGGCCGCGTTGATACGGAGCGCATCGGGCGAAGCCCACGCGTCCACTTGCACGGAGTGATCGACCACCAAGTCGCACGGCACCAGCGGATTGATCTTGCGGTAGTCCTGGCCCATGCGCTTCATCGCTGCGCGCATGGCGGCCAAGTCGACAATGGCCGGCACACCGGTGAAGTCTTGCAGAATGACGCGCGCCGGCTTGAACGCAATCTCGACGTCGCCCGCGGTCTTGGGGCTCCAATTCAGCAGCCGGTCGACGTCGGCGTCGGTAATCTTGAAGCCGTCGTAGTTGCGTACCGCACTCTCGAGCAGCACACGAATCGAGTACGGCAAGCGGGCCAGATTGGCGCCGCGCGACTTCGCCAGCGCGGGCAAGCTGTAGATCGCCACGTTGTTGTTGCGGTTTGGAATGGTCTGTCGAACCTTGGGATCGAGCGCCAAAGCTCCTCCTTCATATGTCAGGCTAAAAAGATATCACGACGCCGTCAGCGCGGCGTGTACTTCTTGCGCGCCATCTGGAAGCGTTCGCCCAGACGCGCGTATTCCATTCCGCCCAAGCGCGCGAGCGGACTGAACAAATCGTAATCTACCTTACCATTGGTAAGCACGCGGTCGTCGACATGCAAGAGCATGATGCGGCCGATCACCAGCGCCGCGCCGCCGGGGCCGTCGGGCCCGATCTGCACGATCTCGTAGCGCTCGCACTCGAAATGAATGGGCGACTCCTGGACGCGCGGCGCTTTCACGCGTTCCGCAGGGACCGCCGTCACCTTGGCGGCTTCGAACTCGCTCGCACCGTGCGGGAAATCGGTGGCGGTCTCGTTCATGTCGGCCGCCAACTCCGCCGGCACGACGTTCACCACGAAGTCGCCGGTCGCTTCGATGTTGATCAACGTGTCCTTCTTGGCTCCGGTGACCGGATGGCGTCCGGGCGCAAAGCAAAGCGTGGGCGGCTCGGTGGAGATGGCGGTGAAGAACGAAAACGGCGCCAAATTGTGCACGCCCTCGCGCGACGTGGTGGACACCCACGCGATCGGGCGCGGGACCAGACACCGAATGAGCCATGGATAGAACTCGGACTTCGGCGTCGTGGCGGGATCGAGAATCAAGGTCTAGTACTGCCAGCTGTACGGGTAATTCGCGTCGTCGATCTTCTCGACCACTTTCGTCACCTTGAGCGGGCTAAAGGTGTCGACCATGACCGCGAGCTCTTTCGTTTCCTTGGCACCCAGCGACGCTTCCAGCAAACCCGGCTGCGGGCCGTGCGGAATGCCGTATGGGTGCAGCGTGATCGACCCAATGTCGATACCCTTGCGGCTCATGAAGCTGCCATCGACGTAGTAGATCACTTCGTCGCTGTCGACATTGGAGTGCGCGTACGGAATCGGCACTGCACCCTCTTCGAAATCGAACGGCCGCGGACAAAACGAGCACAGCACGTAGCCCGGCCCGGTGAAGGTGAGATGCGTCGGGGGCGGCAAATGCACGCGTCCCACCTTCGACATGTAGTCACCGATGTTGAAAATCCACGGATAGTAGAAGCCGTCGTAACCGATCAGATCGAACGGGTGGTGTCCCCACAAATATTCTTGGATGCCGCCACGGATGCGGATGTGCATCGGGAACTCGCCCGTTTGGTCGGTCGCCTCGATGAACTCCGGCTGGCGAATGTCGCGCTCGCAATACGGCGCGTCTTCCAAGAGCTGACCGTATTGATTGCGATATTTCTTCGGCCAGTCGACCGGTCCGAACGACTCTACAAAGAACACCCGGTTACCTTCCGTCTCGAACGTCATCTTGTGGATGACGCCGCGCGGAATGACCACGTAGTCGCCTTCCGCGAAGGGCAAGCGACCGAACATGCTCTCCAGCACGCCGCGGCCTTTGTGCACGAAGTGCACCTCGTCGCTGGTCGCGTTCTTGTAGAAATAGTCACTCTGTCCCGGCACCGGGCTGGTGGTGCCGAGGATGACGTCGTTGTTGAACATCATCGGGCGTCGGCCGGTGACCCAGTCGCCGTCCGGCTTCAGATCGAACGTCTTCAGATGGCGATGGCGATGCTCGCCTTCCCATGCTTCCAGCTGGACGGGGCGAAACTTCCCCACCTTGGCCACACGCGTGGGCATGTGGACGTGGTAGACATTGGAGTAGATGTCGGAGAATCCGAGGCGGCTGATGTGCTCTTCGAAATAGTGGTTCCCTTGCGGGCTCTTGAAGACGGTGTGCCGCCGGTGCGGAATCTTGCCGCGTTGAATGTAAATCGGCATTTGGTGCTCCTTACTCACTCGCGGGTCCTGTCGTCCAGCAGCCCACTGCGCTCGGTCCACCGCGACTACGCGCTAGTAGTCCCTCGCTTGTGGGAGGACGCCACCCGCTCCTCTATAATGTGCCTCGGCGCGCTTGCTCGCGCTCGATCGACTCGAAGAGTGCCTTGAAGTTGCCTTTTCCGAACGAGCGCGCGTTCTTGCGCTGGATGAGCTCGAAGAAAAGTGTGGGGCGATCCTGCACCGGCTTGGTGAAGAGCTGGAGCAGATAGCCGCTGTCGTCGCGGTCGACCAGAATGCCGAGCTTCTGCAGCGCCGGAATCTCCTCTTCGATGTCGCCGACGCGGCCCGGCAATTCGTCATAATACGAATCCGGCACCGTCAGGAACTCCGCGCCGTTCGCCTTGAGCTGCTGAATGGTGCCGATGATGTCGTTGGTCGACATCGCAATGTGTTGAACCCCGGCGCCCGAGTTGAATTCCACGTACTCCTGGATCTGCGACTTCTTCAGGCCGTGCGCCGGCTCGTTGATGGGCATCTTCACGTTCTCGTTGTCGTCCGCCACGACCACCGAGCGCAGTGCCGTATATTCCGTCGAGATGTCCTTGTCGTCGACCGTCCACAGGCGATGGAAACCGAAGATGTTCTCGTAGAAGCGGACCACATCTTCCATTTCGCTGTCGGGCTGATTACCGACAATGTGATCGATGAAGAGCAAGCCCGTCGGCTTGGTTTCGCCGCGCGACTTCGCCGGTGCGTAGCCGGGGAGGAACGTTCCTTTGTAGCCGTCGCGCTGCACGAAGGTGTGCGTGACGTCGCCGTAGGTGTGAATCCCCGAGACGACCACCTTGCCGTGATCATCTTCCAGCGTGCGCGGCTCGAACCAATTCTTGGCACCGTGCTTCGTGGTGTGCTCCCACGCCTTGGCCGCGTCATCCACCGCAAACGCGATATCGACCGCACCGTCGCCGTGCTTCTTCAAGAGGTCGTTGAGCGGCGAAGTCGGTGTGTAGGGCGTGTTGAGGACGAAGTGGACGTGATTCTGTCGCAGGACGTAGCTCGCGGTTTGACGGTCTCCCTGCTCCAACCCGCGATAGCCCACGAGATCGAAGCCAAAGACCTTTTGATAATAAACAGCCGCTTGCTTGGCATTTCCGACCGCAAAGGTGACGTGGTCGAATCCGAGCAGCTTGAAAGGCGGTTTCATCAGAGGGAACTCCTCCCAGATGGCGTTCTGATTAGGGTTTTCTGGGCGCGGAGGTGGATTTCTTCGCCCCGCGTCGTACCGGCATTGTAGGAGGTTTGGG
>JAICFA010000281.1 GCA_025923935.1 Candidatus Krumholzibacteriia bacterium | reverse complement strand
ATGACGGCGCTGAATGGAGCACTCGCGCTCGAACACGTGCACCACATTGTGATGCGCATCGGCGAGCACTTGAAACTCGACGTGGCGCGGCCGCTCGATCTTGCGCTCGACATAGACGGTGTCGTCGCCAAATGCGGACTTGGCCTCGCCGATGGCGGCGCGCGCCGCGGCCTCCAACTGGGACGCATCGGTCACGAGACGCATCCCCTTGCCGCCCCCACCCGCTGACGCCTTCACGAACCACGGCCCTTCGATCTTCTTCGCCATCGCGGCGATCCGCGCCGCGTCGTTGCTGCCGCCGTCGGTGCCCGGAACCACCGGCACGCCCGCTTTCTTCATGATGGCGCGTGCGCCCAGCTTGCTTCCCATCGCGCGAATGGCTTCCGCGGGGGGACCGACGAACGTGAGACCCGCGCGCGCGACGCGCTCCGCGAACTCCGCGCGCTCCGAAAGAAACCCGTAACCGGGATGGACGGCGTCGGCGCCGGTGGTACGCGCGGCGTCGAGCAGTGTGTCGATCTTCAGGTACGATTCCAGAGGCGACGGCGGGCCGATGCAGACGGCTTCGTCGGCGAGCTGCACGTGCAGACTGGTGCGGTCGGCTTCGGAATAGACGGCGACGGTGCGAATGTCGAGCTCGCGACACGCGCGAATGATTCGCACCGCGATCTCGCCGCGGTTGGCAACGAGGACTTTCGTTACAGGACGCCGGCGCGCGGGTCCTGTCGCCTCGCCACCCCGCGACCGCGGGCCGCGGGGGCCCCGTCTCGGCGCCACCCGCGCGCTGTCCTTCGACTTCACGCGCTTCGCGGCCACACTATCCCTCGATGTCCCAGTTGGCCTTACGCTTCTCGAAAAACGCCGCGAAACCTTCCTTGCCTTCGGGCGAGCCACGCAACCCGGCAATCGTGCGGGCCGTGTAATCCTGCACGTCCGCAATGGCGGACCACGACACCTGGTTGATCAGCTCTTTGGTAGCCGCGATCGCTTTCGGTCCGGCGTGGAGGAAACGCTGGATCCACACGTCGATCTCGGCGTCGAGCAATTCCTCTTCGACCACTTCGTTGATCAAGCCGATCTCGCGCGCACGCTCCGCGTCAAACGTGCGGCCGGTGAGAAAATAATCGTGCGCCTGCGACTCGCCGATCTTGCGCAGCACGTAGGGCGAAATCATGGCCGGGGCGATGCCCAACAAGATTTCGCGCAGTGCGAATTTGGCGTCACGCGACGCCACCGCGACATCGCACACACTCACCAGACCGACTCCACCACCCAAACACGGACCTTTCACCCGCGCGATGGTCGCCTTGGGCATGCGGTAGAAACCCTCCATCATCCGCGCGAACACCAGCGCGTCGTTGACGTTCTCCTCGAACGAATACTGCGCGACCTTCTTCATCCAGTTGAGGTCGGCGCCCGCGGAAAACACGTCACCCGCGCCCGCCAAGACAACGATGCGAACCGAGTCGTCGGAGCCGAGGCTCTTCGTCACATCGCCCAGCTCGCCGATCATGGTCTCGTCGAGGGCGTTGCGAACCGCCGCGCGGTCGAGCGTGATTTGCGCCACAGCACCGTCTTTATCCAAATGCAGCGTGGTGTACGCCATGCAAGCTCCTACATGCGAAAGACGCCGAAGCGATGCCGTGGGATGTGGGTATTGAGCGATAAGCTGATGCCGAGTGCCAGTGCGGTGCGCGTGTCGACCGGATCGAGGATGCCGTCGTCCCACAGCCGTGCGGTCGAGTAGTACGCGTTCCCTTCGCGCTCGTACTTTTCCAGGATCGGCTGCTTGAAGGCCGCCTCTTCCGCCGCCTTCTTGTCTTCTTTGACCGTCCACAAGACGTCGGCCGCTTGCTGCCCGCCCATCACCGAGATCTTCGCCGACGGCCACATCCACAGCATGCGGGGCGAGTATCCGCGCCCGCACATCGCGTAATTCCCGGCGCCGTACGAGCCGCCGATGATCACGGTGAATTTCGGCACCTGCGCGGTGGCGACCGCGTGCACCATCTTGGCGCCGTCGCGTGCGATCCCGCCGTGCTCGAACTCTTTGCCCACGATGAAACCGGTGATGTTCTGCAAGAACACCAGTGGAATGCGGCGCACCGCGCACATCGAGACGAAATGTGCGCCCTTGCGCGCACTCTCGGAAAATAAAATGCCATTGTTGGCGACGATGCCGACCGGATAGCCCATGATGTGCGCGAAGCCCGTGACCAGCGTGGTACCGTAGCGCGCCTTGAATTCGTGGAAGCGCGAGCCGTCGACGATGCGCGCGATCACTTCGCGCGAATCGAACTGCTTGGAGAGATCCTTGGGAATAATTCCGTACAACTCTTGCGGGTCGTAGTGCGGATCTTCCGGCTCGTGCACTTCCAGCTTGGTCTTCTCGACGCGCCCGAAACCTTCCACCGCGTTGCGCAGAATCTGGATGGCGTGGTCGTCGTCGTCCGCGAAGTGATCCGACACACCCGAGATGCGGGTGTGCACGTCGGCACCGCCCAGATCTTCCGGAGTGACATCGACCCCCGTCGCCGCTTTCACCAGCGGCGGCCCGCCAATAAAGATGGTGCCCTGCCCCTTGACGATCACGTTCTCGTCGCTCATCGCGGGCACGTACGCCCCACCCGCCGTGCACGACCCCATCACCGCGCAAATCTGCGGAATGCCGGCCGCACTCATGATCGCCTGGTTATAGAAAATGCGCCCGAAGTGATCTTTGTCGGGAAACACGCCGTCTTGCAGCGGCAGGAACACTCCACCCGAGTCGACCAGGTACACGCACGGCAGCTTGTTCTCGATCGCAATTTGCTGCGCGCGCACGTGCTTCAATACCGTCATCGGAAAGTACGTGCCGCCCTTGACAGTCGCGTCGTTCGCCACCACCACGACTTCGCGATCGTGGATGACGCCGGCGCCGGTGATGACACCCGCCGACGGCGCTTGGTCGTCGTACATGCCGTTTGCCGCCAGAGCGGAAAACTCCAGAAATGGCGTGTCGCGGTCGAGCAGCTTCGCGATGCGCTCGCGCGCCGTCAGCTTGCCGCGCGCCTTGTGCTTCTCCACCGCGCTGGGCGAACCACCCTGCTTGACCGCGTCGAGACGCTCGCGCAGACGCGCAGACGCCTCGCGCTGAAACGCGTCGTTTTCCTTGAAGGCCGAAGACGAAGTCTGGACCTTGGATTCGAGTCGGTACATGGGTAACTGGCTGATATGGTTCGAGATGAGATTCGACGTCGGCGACGTCGACGGCCTAGAATAGTACAAAACGGCCCATTCGATAAGGAGCAAACCAAGGGCAATGGACGACTCACTCCGCGGCCGAATCGACCACCTGGTCTACGCCGCGCCCCAATTGGACGAGGCGGTCGACCACCTCGAGCAGCTGCTCGGGGTGCGCGCCGCCCCCGGCGGCCAGCATCGCGGCCGCGGCACGCGCAACGCGCTCATTGGGCTGGGCGGTGACTGCTACTTGGAGGTCATCGGCCCCGACCCCGAGCAGCGTGAGTTCGAAGGTCCGCGCTGGTTTGGAATCAACCAACTCACCCATGCCCGGCTGGCGTCCTGGGCGGCGAAGGCGTCGGCCATCGAGTCCATTTGGGAGACCGCGCGAGCGCAAGGTGTGGAGCTAGGACCGATCGGCGACGGAAACCGACAACGCCCCGATGGCTCGTGGCTGCGGTGGAAGTTCACCGATCCTGTCGTGCAATCGATGGACGGTGT
>JAICFA010000280.1 GCA_025923935.1 Candidatus Krumholzibacteriia bacterium | reverse complement strand
TCCGCCAAGATTCGCGCCGGCTGGGACAAACCTACCGGCGAACGCGTGCGCGAGTTTGCCACGGTGATCGAAGACGCCGGTGTCGCCATGCTCTCCTTGCACGCACGCACGCGTGCGCAGGGGTTCTCGGGCGAGGCCAACTGGGACTTGATCGCGGAGGCGAAGCGCGCGGTATCGATTCCGGTAATCGGTAACGGCGATGTGCGCAGCGCCGACGACGTGGTGCGCATGCGCCAGCACACCGGCTGCGACGCCGTCATGATCGGGCGCGCCGCCATCGGCAACCCCTGGGTTTTCGACGAAGTGAAAACCCGGCTTTCCGGTCGCGACTATGTGCCGCCCACACCGCGCGAGCGCGTCACCACCGTGTTGAAACACGTGCGCGAAGCGGTCCGCATCGACGGCGAGCCGGGTGGGGTGGTGGCGATGCGGAAGGTCTTGGGCGCCTACTTGAAGCGCCTTCCCAACGCGCGCGCCCTGCGCGGCCGTCTCATGACGGTGAAGATGCTCGCCGAGCTCGAGGACGTGATGCTCGCGTACCTCGCCGAGATCGGCCCGCTCGCCGAAGTCCCCTGCGGCGGCGACGTGAGCGTCGAAGAGTTCGCCTCCGAGTGCTGACCCTCCGCGACGCGACGGTTCATTACGACGGAGCTCCGCGTCCCGCGCTGAATCGCGTCTCGCTGGAAATCCACAAAGGCTCGTGGACCGCGCTCGTCGGTCCCAACGGCTCGGGCAAGTCGACGCTCTTGGCCGCCCTCGCGGGTCTCTTGCCGCTCGGTGGGGGGACCATCGAGCGCATCGGTCCGGTGCGCGTGGCGCTGTTGCAACAAGACGCCGACAACCAGCTCGTCGCCACATCGGTGCAGCACGAGCTCGCCCTTTCGGTTCCCATCGACGTTCCCGCGAACGACGCGCAAGAGCGCATCGCCGCCGCCGTCGACCGCTTTCACCTGCACGAATTTCTACATCGCAACCCGCACCAGCTCTCCGGCGGCGAAAAACAGCGCGTGGCGTGCGCCACCGTGTGGCTGGAAGAGCCGGATGTCCTCTTGCTCGACGAGCCGCTCGCGTTCCTCGACCGCGACGGGCGCGACGTGGTCGTCGATCTGGTGCGCGCGGCAAATTCGGTTGGGACGGCGGTGGTGTGGGCCACCCCCGGCGACGACGTCCATCTTGCCCGTACCGTCGTGTCGCTCGATAAAGGGATTATCGTGCCCAATCCCGAGATCGAGCTCGCATCGTCTATCGCCGAGCCGCGACGGTCGCGGCGCGCGCGCGGCGATGTCATCGTGAAAGCGCGCGCCACCGGATTCTCCTATGGCGAACGCACCATCTTGCAGTCGATCGATCTGGAGATCGCGCGTGGTGAGTGCACTGGCATTTTGGGACCGAATGGTGCCGGCAAGACGACGTTGCTCCTGCTCCTGGGTGGAGCGCTGCGTCCGATGTCGGGGACCGTGACCACCCATTTGCGCGAGCAGGGCGTGCTGTATCTGCCGCAGTCGCCCGAGCGAATGTTTTTCGCCGAAACCGTGCGCGAGGAAATCCTTTTTGGGTTGCGGCGATCGCGGTCGCAGCCCAAGCGCGATGCCGCCGCGCTCGAAGCGGTCGCGCGCGCGAGTCTCGATGCCGCCGGCCTCGAGGCGGCGGCCGTCATCGACCGCTCGCCTTTCGAGCTCAGCGTGGGCGAGATGCGCCGCGTGGCGTTTGCCATCGCCCAGGCACTGGCACCGGAGCTCTTGCTGCTCGACGAGACGTCCACGTCGCTCGACGACGCCGGACGGCATGCGCTGCACCGCTTGGTCGACGCGCGCGTCGACGCGGGTGCCGCCGGGGTGGTGGCGTCGCACGACCGCGCCCATCTCGACCCGTTTTGCGACCGAATCCTGGAGCTCGAGGCAGGGCGAATCGCGCCGGTTTAGGCTTTGACCGCGCGGCGGTGGGCGGCTACTATCTGGTCTCACCCTGAGGAGGGGAAAACGTGGATTATCAATCGTTTGGCGCCGTTGGGCGCCTTTTGTTCGTCGCGAGCATCGTGGTCACCGTGATCAACGCCATCTGGCGCCACGGCGACATCGACCTGACCGGCAAGCACGCCAACCTGCGCACGCTCTACCTGCGCTCCATCATTCTTGGCGTCGTGGTCGCGGCACTCGCGCGCATTAATGTCGTCGCCATGCTGCGCGACGAAGCTGCATTCGATAGCTGGATCACGTTCCCGGAAATCGGTCTGTTCGACGACGCGGTGGGGATTCTCATCACCGGTATCGTGATTGCGTTCTTGTCCAAGGTCTGGAACGACGTGTTCGACATCCTCTACGAGTTCAAGCGCTGGCTGCGCGGCAAGGCCAATGCACTCCGCCCCGACGAGGGCGCGGTGCGCATCCGCGAAGGCGGGCGCGAAGGTGGGCGCGAGATGCGCGGCCGCGGCCGGCGCGGTGGCTCGCGCGGCGGACGCCCCATGGGCGGCGGCGGCGGGATCGGGATGGGTGGCGGCGATCGCGATCGCGAACGTGACAACGACCGCGATCGTTTCCGCGATCGCGACCGTGATCGGGATCGCGAGCGCGGCGGCGAGCGCGAGATTCGCCGGCCGGAGATTCCGCGCGAACCCGGCAGCACTCCTTGATCTAAAGCGCGGGTGACAAAAACGTGCACGGAGGCGCGATTATCGAATAACCGATAGTTTTCGCGAACCACCACCCATGCCCCGAACCGCCCCGGCCCGTATCCCCCTGGCCTTGGCGTGGATGGTCCCGGCTTTGTTTTTGATTGCGCACGACCCTGCTGCGCAACGCCGCCCATCCACGGCCGCCGACTCGCTTTCCGCAGTCGTCGAGCCGTTGTTCGCCCAGGCCAAGTACGATTCCATCCTCGTCCTGCTGCCCGCGGTCTTTCGCCGCGCCGAAGCGACCGGCGACTCGCTGTTGCTTGGCCGCGCGCTCACCCAACGCGGGCGCGTCGCCTTGATGCGCGGGCGCAACGCCGATGCGCGCGCCGACATCGACGTGGGTATACGCATCGCCGAAGCGATGCGCGACACCGTCGGCCTGATGCCCGCGTACCACTTCAAAGGCTTCGCCTACGCCATGATGGGCGACTATCGGGAAGGCTTGCGCTGGTACGAGCGGCGGCTCTTGCTGGCGCAGCGTACCCACTCGCCCATCGACGAAGCGTGGGCGCGCACCAGCATCGGCTACACCTACCACCGCTGGGACGACAACGTGCGCGCGCGCGACGAGTACACGCGCGCCATCGCATTGTTTCGCGGCGCGGGTGCCGAGCGCTTCGAGATCACACCGTTGATCGGTCTGGGCCGCGTCGAAAGTGCGACCGGCAACGAGCGCGCAGCCATTCGCTGCTATCAGCGCGCCTGGGTGGTGTCGCGCGAAGTCGGGGATCGCCTGAACGAAATGTGGGCGATGAACAATTTGGGTTCTCTCGAGTTCAGCCGGGGTGACCTGAGCCGTGCCGACCAGTACCAGCAGCGCGCCTTCGATTTGGCGCGCGAGCTCAAATATCCCAGCGGGCTCGTGATTCCCGCCGCCAACCTGGCCGACCGCGCGCTCGAGCGCGGTGACCCCGAGACGGCCGAGAAGATCCTGCTCGAGACGCGAAGGTTGTGCGAGACGCAGGGTGCGGCCGAGTTCTTGGGAATGGTCGATTTCCGACTTGCCGAGATCATCATGGAGCAAGGGCGCACGCGCGCTGCCGCCGCCACGTTT
>JAICFA010000279.1 GCA_025923935.1 Candidatus Krumholzibacteriia bacterium | reverse complement strand
CGTGCGCGAAGCGGCCATCGTGTCGTTCGCCGGCGCGGGCGTGGCCGCGCTCCTGGGCGCCGCGTGGCTTTCCGCGACGCGCATCGCCAGCGATCCGCCGGTTTCCAACTTTGTGGTCCCGACAGTGTTGGGAGGTGTTGCCAGCGCGCTGCTCGCAGTGGGGATGAAGAGGTCCTTTCGGCGTCCGGGCGACGCGAGCGTGAGGCCAGGGGAACGCCTTGATCGCTTGGGGGCGCCCAACGGGTTGACCGTTCTCCGCTTCGTCCTGATCGCACCTACCGCGTGGCTGCTCGCGCACGAGCGCTATCCCGAAGCCCTCGTGGTGTACGCGCTCCTCTTCATGACCGATGTCGCCGACGGCGTGATCGCACGCCGGCGCGGGCTCGAGAGCGAGTTCGGCGTGGTTGCCGACCCGCTGGCCGACATCGCGTCGACCTTCGCGGTCTTCACCGTCCTCTTCGTGCAAGGTCTTTGCCCAGGGTGGGTTTATGCAATTCTCATCATCCGTTACGCGACCCTCTTCGTGGGCTCGCTTCTAATTCGGCTGTTGACCGCCCCTTTCACCTTCAAGGCGACCGTACCCGGCAAAATTGTCGGGGTGGTGCAGGCCGCGGGTGCGTGCCTCATCGTCGCCGGTGCGATGGGGGGCGGGCTCGGTCTGCGCACTGAGAGGGTGCTATTTGCTTTTCTCGGTATCGGATTTGCATCTATAGTAGCTTCCCAAGCGGTTATCGGATGGCGCCTCTTCCGGCGGAGGGTTTCGCCCAGTGGATCTTCGCGGTAATTCGGCCGTTTTCGGCCCGATCTCGATCTTGCAGCTCATCAACCTGTCGCAGTCGACGGGCGAGCTCGTGTTCG
Source organism: Candidatus Krumholzibacteriia bacterium (assembly GCA_025923935.1). Lineage (GTDB taxonomy): Bacteria > Krumholzibacteriota > Krumholzibacteriia > WVZY01 > JAKEHA01 > JAKEHA01. Next base: position 2,877 of record JAICFA010000279.1, on the reverse strand, counting down.
AGAATGGCGAAAACGCCGCGCGTGTCTATTTCGAGAACGGCAGCGTGTCGTATGCCGAAATCGCCAACCGCCGCATGAAGCTGGGAGAGCACTTGATCTCGGAGGGGCTGATCTCGCGCGAGCGGCTGGAGCAGGCGCTGGCCGAGAAAGACCGGGCCACGCGGCTCGGCACCGCCCTGGTCGAGATGGGTGCCATCGACGCCCGCACGCTGCGCCGCGCCATCGAAGAGCAAATCAAGGAAGTCGTGTACGAGATCGTGCGCTGGCGCGCGGGACGCTTCCGCTTCACCAAGGACCGCCGCCCCAAAGCACAGGACGTGTTCATCGACATTCCCCTCGATCACCTGATCCTGGAAGGCTTGAAGCGCCTGGACGAAGAGGGAGCCGTGCGGTGACGTCGCGCTGGCTCGCCCTGTTACTCGCCCCCCTCGTTCTTATTCTCGACCAACCGTGCGGTGCTACCACCGCCGCTTCGCTCTCCGGCCGTATTTCCATCGACGGCGATCTCTCCGACTGGCAAGCGGATGAGTGGGTGTTGAGCGACACCAGCAACACACATTTCGAATTCGACGGCGACTCGCGCTGGGGCGTTGCGGAAGAGATCGTGCGACTCGCGGTGACGTGGGACGCGCGTTATTTGTACCTCGCCGTCGAATTCCGCGCGAGCGAGGGTGCCTTGTTTGCGGCACTCGGCTATGCGCCCGGCGGCTTGTCCAGCCTCGACGGCGCGGGCGCGTTCCGGCGCGCGCTCGACTTTCCTTTCGACATCAATCTCATGGCGCTCGCGACGACGCGGGACGTTCCACGGGTCGCACGCGTCGATGATCGTCACGTGCTCTCGCTTCTCGACCGCGCGACCGCACCGGCCGTGGTGCGTGCGCCGCTCGCCCAGAATGCCGGTTTCGAGGCCGCGATACCGTGGGAGTCACTCTCCCTGGTGCAGCCGTTGTCGCTGGCACTCGCGCTGACCGGCGGCGAAGAGGGAACCGGCGCCGGCGATGCCGCGCCCAATCCATCGGTCGCACTTCCCGAGAGCGTGGATCCATCATCGAAGACGCGCGTGCGTCTCGATCGCTGGTTGTCGATCCCCGCCGACGGGAACGAAGACGGTGTGCCCGACTTCGGCGTGTCACCGCGCACGGTGGTGTCGGTGGAGCCCGACGACGACCTGACCGAGCCCCGTCCCGGTCACACGGATGCGAGTCTCACCGTTTCACCGCGCGTGTTCGCTCCCGACCATGCCGAAGACGCATCATTCACACTGCGCTTCGACGAGGGGGATGCCGTCAATGCGGTGTTCGTCACGGCGCGCGTGCACTCGGTCGACGGCTCGCTGGTGCGCGTCTTGTACGAAGACGTCCCGCGCGACGTCGCGAGTTCAGTGCTAGTGGCCAGCCCCGGCGATCGCTGGGACGGACGCGACGCCCATGGTCGCGTCGTCAATGGCGGCGTGTACATTCTTTCGGTGGAGTGGGGACTGGTGCGTGGTGAGCGCGCCGGGCGCGCCACCGCGGGTGTGGCGGTCGCGCGATGATCGTTCGCGTCCGCTCGATCCTCGTCGTCGTCTTGCTCGCAACTATTCCGGTTCGCGCGTCCGCGCACTTCGAAGGCGCACTGCTTTCCTCTCGCACCGCTTCCTTGGGTGGCGCGTTCGTCGCCCTCGCCGACGATCCTTCCGCCACCGTCGACAATCCCGCCGGCCTGAGCGGACTTCTCCAGCCGGCGCTCTTGGCGACCTACCAAAGACCGTACGGCGTCGATGGGCTCGATGAGAGCTTCGCGGCCGTGTCGATTCCGGCCAAGTGGGTGACCGTGGGAGCCGCGTGGTTCCACCGCGGCCTCGACGGCGCGCTGTCCGAAGACCGCGTGACGGTGGCATTGGCCCGCGACCTCAAGCGCACTTCGGAAGACGCGTCGCTCTCCATCGGCGTCAATGTCGATATCGCCATGGCGTCCGCCAGCGACCCCATCGACTCCGATGACGCGACCACCGCCTTCGGTGCCGGCGTGCTGTTGCGTCCGTTTTCGTTCATCGGCATGGGCTACAGCATTCGCAACGTCAACGAGCCCTCGCTCGATCTGGTCGAAGGCGGGGCGACGACGCCGCTGCCGCGCACGCAGACCGTCGGACTGTCGTACTACTGGCAAGACCGCCTGACGGTGACGGCGGAGCTGTTCGAAGACGCGCGCTCGGCGTGGCATTCGCGCGGCGGTGTGGAGCTGCGCCTGGGCAATTACGTCATGCTGCGCGGTGGACTCGAATCGGCCAACGCGTCGGCGGGCGTGGGGCTCGCGTGGCGCAGTGTGGTTTTCGACGCCGCGTACTTGTCGCACGAGGCGTTGGGACAAAGTTATGTCGTGACGCTGCGCTATATGCGCCGCGCGCCGGCGAGGCCGTATGGGTCATAGCGCGCGCGCAATCATCATCGCGTCTTTGCTTCTCCTCGTCGGATCGGCGCGCGCGCTCGCGGTCGCACAGACGGACACGACGATGGCGGCTGATACCACGGCCGCGCCCCCCGACACGATTGTTGCCGTCCCGAAAGCGAGGGCTGACACCGTCGCGGTCGCGCGCAAGCCATGGTGGAAGATTCCCATCACGTCGCGCGCGCGCCTCGATCTGCGTCTAACCGCGGACGAAGCGACCGCACCATGGTCGTGGGATGCGCAGTCGCGCTCGCCGCTCGATCTGAGCCGCTTCATGATCGACGCGCTGGCCGGCAATGCGACCACCGGCCTTCTCTACGCCAAGGGTGCCGCGACCTGGCAGGAAGCGGATGATGCCGCGGGCCACATCGATTTCGGTATCGAGCAGGGCGACTACCTCTATCGCTTCGAGCACGCCGAGCTGCGCGCCTTCGGCGACGAGCGCCGCTT
>JAICFA010000278.1 GCA_025923935.1 Candidatus Krumholzibacteriia bacterium | reverse complement strand
GACTGGCTTGCGGTTGGCGGGATTGGTGAGAAAATCTCCGACGCCGTAGATGTGCTTCGGAATCGGCCATAGTTGTGAGATGGCGAAGAGCGACGGCGCAAACGGCTCCTTCCACACGAACACCACCGTGTGCTCGTCCACGACTTCGAGGCGATCGAGCTTGGAGAAGAACCCTTCCTTGTTGAGTGCCGGTATGGCCGGGTCTTGAATCTTGTCCATGGAGAACTTGACGTCCGCGGCCGTGATCGGCACTCCGTCCTGCCAATGGATGTCGTCGCGCAGACGCACGGTGATGCGCAAATGATCGGCGCTCACTTCCGGCAACCCGGCTGCGAGCACGGGAATCATCTCGTCTTTTTCGTTGTAGTCGACGAGTGGATCGTACAACAGGCGCAGTACGAAATTTTCGTAGGCGGTGGTATAGAGCACCCAGTTGAGGGTCTTGCACTCGGATTCCAAGCGGCGGATGACGGTGCCGCCGGGTTTCGCCTGCGCGGTTTCGACCTGGAGGGAATCGGTCTGCGACTGGCTCTCGCCGTTCTTCTTGGTGCAGCCGGCCAGCATGGCAAGGCATGCGGCAAGTACGACGGGGCGGGCGACGGCGAGACGCTGCATTCAGAGCCCTCCTTGATGGGCGAGCCGTCGTGGTGCGGGGACGACGAGCCGCTGGCAGTCTAGCACCCGCCGTGCCGGGCTGAAACAATAAAGGGGGTTGTTATAACCCGTTGCAGGCCAAGGGGTACCGCTGGGCTGTGGATAACTCCAGAACATCGCATGAAGACGCCACTTTTCAAGTGCGGCCAACTCATGTTATAATCCTGCAACGAGTTGGGGGGAAGTGGGCCAACCAAGCGGCCACGCCGCATCGAGACACGACATCGCGTCGTTGAGCTATGCACACGACTTTCCGGATCCGGGCAACCGGTAAAAATCCGGTCATCATCGTTCACGCGCGGAGGTATGCGCTATGAAGAGCACGAAGAAGGGCATCGTGCTCGTTCCGGTGCTTGCCGTGTTTGCCAGCACGGCTTTCGCTGAACCTTCTTATCTGATCTATCCCAATTCGCCGGCGGTATTCCGTTACGACCCGGCGCGTTATGAAACCGTGACGGCGGGCGACCCCAAATTCGACCCGTCCTACTCGGTTGGCAGCGTGATGCTTTGGGATCGCATCGAGGGACGGCTTCCGGTCGAGATTTATCGCGCTCCTCTTATCACCTCGTTCGAAGAATCCACCAACGGGCAGAGTGAATTCGTCACCGTGGGTAATTCGTTCGAAATCATCGTCGATGGATTCGGTCCGGCGCCGCGAACCATCGGTGGCTTGTGCGTACGCTTCACTCCCGAGCCGGCACAGGCTCTCGTGCAGCTGACGACGGATGGAAATCTCTGCACCGGGCTCACCCACTTCCTTCCCTCGCTGGAAGTGGAAACGCCCTCGGGCGGTGGCTTCTACGCCGACACGAGTCGCTTCATGTTCTCGTGGATGGGTGCTTCCCAGCTGCGCATCGTCGCGTTCTCCGACAAGGACGCCGACGGCGCCTTCGACGGCACGCCGCTGTTTAGCATCGTCGCGCGCGACCAAACGGTCCCGGTGGCCGAGACGTCGTGGGGACAGATCAAAGCGATGTATCGACGCTAGTACGCCGCAGCAGATTCAAAGCGAAACCCGCCGCACCTCCGCGGCGGGTTTTCTTTTTCTTGTTGGTTGACAGAGAGGCCGACACGATCGTCCCTCTCCGCTCATACCGTCGCGCGACAAATCGCAAGCTTGTGTCAAGTTCGCGCGACGAAAATCGCGTCGAGGGATCGATCGCGTCGGCCTTTGGAAGAGCGAGCGCCGAGGATTCCCTGAACGCGATTTCGCAGCGCCATATAACACGATATTGCAGTAGGCGCGAGGACTTAGCGGAAGGGAATCGCTCGGTGCGAGCGTAGCTTGTTGCTATTTGGAAGACTCGACGATGGCGCGGATTTCGTCGTCGGTGAGGATGTGGTCGACTTGCTTCGCGCGCTCGAAGATGCGGTCGACGAGCTCGTCGGAAGCGGCGATCGAGCGCGATTGCAGCCAGAAGCGCACGTTCGACTTGCCGCTCATGGGCCCGATCTCGATCACTTGAGCCAGGCCGAACTCATCGGCGGGGACACCGCTGTAGATGCGGTTGGCGAGCCAGGCGTCGCCCTTCTTGTAGGCCTTCACGATGGCATCGGCGTGCACACCGGTTTGGGTGCGAAAGGCGTCGCGGCCGAGCACGGGATAATTGTCGGGGAGCGGGACGCGGCACACTTCGGAAACGCGGCGCGCATAGAGCGGGAGCTTGCGCAGGTCGCGCTCGAACACACCCATCAACTTGAAATTCACCATCAGCATGTCCAGCGGCGTGTTGCCGACGCGCTCGCCGATGCCGAGCATGGAGCCGTGGATGCGGTCGGCGCCGGCATAGAACGCGGCGATGGAGTTGGCGACACCGACGTCGCGGTCGCGGTGGCCGTGCCAGTCCACGCCGATCGCCTTGCCCGACTTGGTCACCATGCCGCGAATGAAACGCGTCACCGCTTCCGCGCCGGCGGGTGTGGCATGGCCGACGGTGTCGGAAATGCACACTCGCTCCACATCGCGCTCGATGGCCGCAGCGTAGAGCCGCTCCAGTGCTTCCGGCCGCGAGCGCGTGGTGTCTTCGGTGACGTACATCACCGGCACGTCGTGCTTGTGCGCGAATTCGATCGCCTTCTCGCTCGTCTCCACCAGCTTGTCCACCGTCCAGCCCTCGGCGAACTGACGAATGGGGCTCGAGAAGATGAACAACGCGGCCTGCACCTTGATGCCGGTCTTCTGCTGGATTTCGACGATGGGTTGGATGTCGTTCTGGTGCGTGCGCGCGGCACAGTAAGGATAAATCTTCATGCGGTGGCGCGCGATCTCGCTGGCGATGGCGAGCACGTCGGCGTAGGCGTGCGGCCCGGCCGCAGGCAGGCCGATGGCGGCGGAATAGACCCCCAGGTCCTCCATATAATGGAGTAGTTCGAGCTTTTCCGGGATGGACGGGTTGAAGACCGACGGAGACTGCAGACCGTCGCGCAGCGTCTCGTCGTTGAGCTTGAGCTCGTAGGGAGGAGCGCTCGGTCGTGGATTCCAGTCGTAGACGAGGTCGCTGTCGCGGTTCACTGACATTGAAGATCGGGGCTAACGCTAGCAGAAGCGCATCGCGGCATCAACTGATTCGGATATAATCCGCCCCATGGCGTGGCTCGATCCCCGAGGAACCGATCTCGCTTCCGTCGACGAGACGATGCAGGCCGCGGTGCGCCACCTGGGCGAGCGCGACACGGTGGTGGCGGAATTGATCCAGCGCTTCGGCCCGTACGAATTCCGGAGCACGCGCAGCGGCTTTCAGGTGCTATTGGAAACCGTGGTGTCGCAGCAATTGAGCACGAAAGCGGCGCGCGCCATTTATGGGCGCATGGCGGCTGCGATGGGGAAGGGGGCTCCGCGCCCCGAATCACTGCTGCGGCTGACCAACGAGCAGCTGCTGGCGTGCGGGTTGTCGCGCTCGAAAGCGGTGTACGTGCGCAATGTGGCGGAAGCATTTCAAGGCGGCGCCCTCAGCGCGCGCACGCTGGCGCGCTTGGACGACGCAGCCGTCTTGGCGGCACTCACCTCCGTCAAGGGGATCGGCGAATGGTCCGCGCACATGTATTTGATCTTTGCACTGCGCCGCCTGGACGTGTTTCCCATCGGGGACCTGGGGCT
>JAICFA010000277.1 GCA_025923935.1 Candidatus Krumholzibacteriia bacterium | reverse complement strand
TCGAAGTGTACGCGCGCACGCGACATGCGCATGCGTACGCCACCCTCGCGTCGCAGTTCGTGCACCGCGACACCAATTGTGTCGGCTGCCACGTGACCGGCTTCGGCGAGCCGGGCGGGTTCGAGGGCGTGCGTGTGCGAGGTGCCTCGGTCGACTTGATCGACGTGCAGTGCGAAGCCTGCCACGGCCCCGGTGTGAACCACGCCCGCGACGGCTCCTATCGCGAGATGGCGATCCAAAGTTGTACCAAGTGCCACACCCCCAATGACGACCCCGATTTCGATTTTGCAACCGACTGGCCCAAGATTCAGCATTAAGCGCACGGCCGTTTTCGTCGTCGCGATGTTGGCGACCGCGCCGGGTACTCCGGCACGCGGCGCCGACGCCGGATCGGTGTTGCTGCCGGGCATCGACATCCGTTCCGTCGACTTCGAGACGGGTGCGTGGTGCCGCTATATCGTGGTCGACGAAGCCACCGGTGTCGTCGATTCGAGCGAGGTCTACATCGCCGTTGTGGGCCGCGAGAAAACGCCGCGCGGCAACGCCTATTGGCTCGAGATCGAGAGCGGTCCGGTGTCGGCAGGGCGCGACGACCGCGACGTCGCCCGCGCGCTGGTCGACGAGCGCGTCAAGACCATGGCGGACGGCGACTCGCTTTACCGCTACGTGAGCCGGTATTACATTAGGAAAGGCAATGGGCCGGTCGAGACCGGCGACGTTCACGACCTGAAGAAACTCACGATCGTGTCTCCCACCTCCGATCGCGACTGGGTCGTCACCCCACAAACATCCGTCTCCACTCCGGCGGGCACGTTCGCGTGCGAAACCCGGCGGTTCGAAAAAACCGAAAGCAACGAAACCGCCTCGGGGCGCGTAAAGATTGTATTGCGCCGCACCGATCGCGTCGAAGTGTCGACCTCGCCCAAAGTACCGGTGTTCCACCTCGCGCGCTGCGTGGTGGAGCGCGAGCGCGAATCGAAAACGATACCGGCGGTGCGCGGTATTCCCGAATCGGGACCGCGCCGCTCGCGGACGACCAGCGTCCTCGTGGCCCACGGGAAAGGCGCGAAGCCGCTCATCTCGTCCCCCTGACGATTGACGAGATTTATAGAACGGGAGCCCACGACATGCTGCTCATCTCGCGAGGGACTTCACTGGCGATGGTCGCGACCGCGCTGGCGCTGGCCGGTGCGACCGTGTCCCTCGCGAACGACGTGCTTCCCATCGACATTCGCCGCCCCGTCTCGATGGAGGGTTCGCAGCGCACGTATTGGATCGGAGCGGGTGCCTCCGCGCAGGACGCGATGGCGCTGCGCGACGCCCTGGTGGCCGCGGGCGCGCGCAACGTCAACCTGTTTATCCCGGATATGGTGATCGTTTGCGAGACGCCGCGCTCGGCAGCTGCCGCGGTTTCAGAGGTCGCATCGACGAGCTTTCACGCGTTGGACGAGCGCAGCGCCGGCTTCAACACTGCGGTCGACCTATCCTGGAGCTGGATCGTCGATAGCTACGCCTTGGCGGAACGTGTCGCCGCCGGCGAAGGTGCGGCGGCACTCGCTCCGCCCGAAGATCCCAACGATCCGCACGCCTTCCGCGACGTCGTGCTCACCCTTGCGCCCGATCGCGTGGATGCCATCCAGCGCGAAGTCGAGCTCTCGGCGCGCATGCGCGGTACGGCCGACACCCGCCCGCCGGTCGCGCGCAAGGTCAACCAAAACTCCGAGTTTTTGGGCGGCTACATCCTGGCCAACTTCATTTATCCGGAGAGCAACGGCCTGCGCGAGAGCAACACGGAAACGTGGTCCGACGAGGATCTACGCCAGGCCAAGTCGGGTGCCACGAGTGCATTCTTGTCGTGGCAGGGGAAGTTTCCCAACATGGACATCGGCTTCGTGGTGCACCACTTCGAGCGCGCCGCCACCGCCTACGAGCCCATTATCCACGACATGAACAACGACGAGGTGTGGGTGGTCGACACCATGCACAAGCTGGGCTACGGCGAATTCGCCGACAAGCAGCAGCCCGTGGTGCACGAGTTCAACGAGATCGAGCGCGCCACGTGGCGCACGCAGTGGGTGGTCACGTCGTTCATCGTCAACGCGCGCAATACCCCCGACCACCGCTTCAAGTCGGGAACCGCCAATTACACCGCCTACGCCTATCTGGGCGGTCCGTTCATGATCGAGCCGTTTCCGGCCGGCACCGATCCCAACAACGTCGGCGAAACGCTGGTGTTTTCGCAGATCGCCAATCACGAGATCGGCCATCTTTTCTACACGCTTGACGAGTATCCGGGCTCACCCGGTGCGTGCTTGGCCCGTTCGGGATATTTGAGTGTGCAGAACGGCAATCAGACCATGACCGACCCGGAAGGTAACCAGGCGCGCTGCAACCCGCTCGTGCCGTGCATCATGCATTCAGCCGCGCGCTTCAACCAAAATCGCCCGTGGTGCGACTACAGCCAGGGTCATTTGGGCGTGCTCGACGGCAACGGCAACGCCGTCCCCGATATCTTCGAAGCCGAGCCAGAGATCACCTTCGTCCCCGAAGGTCCCGAAACGGTGACCACCAACACCTACACCATGCGCTTCCGCGCCCGGGCGCGCGCGGTCCCCAACCAGAATCCCAATCAAGGTCCGGATCGCGTCAATTACACTCTCCCGCTCGACGATGGAAAGCTCGTCTTGGGCGCGATCCAACTCGGCCTCGATCCGCTCGACGGTAGCTGGGACGAAATCGAAGAAGAGGCGACGTTCGGCATGCAGATTCCACAAGCCGGGCAACAAGTCATTCTCGCCGTGCAGGTCGAGAACAACGCCGGCTTCAAATCGAGGGTGGCGACCAAGGTGGTGTATTTCGCGGGGGTGCGCTATCAGAGCCTTCTCGCGTATCCCAAGTGGAAGCGCATGTACGTGAAGTGGCAAACCACGGGACAAACCTTCGGAGCCATGTACGACGTCTACCGGCTGAAGAAGGGCGAGACCGGCGCCGGTGTGCGCGTCGCCCACCGCATTCCTTCCGTCGCCAACAATTCGCAAGGGGTTGCGAACTACGAGATTCAGGATTTCGACATCGAGCCGGGAAGTGAGTATCGCTACTACGTGGATGGCGTGTTCGAGCTGCCGTACGAAGGCGGCACGCGCGTGTATCACTCCAAATCGAAGGTGATCGGCCAGACCGCGATGGTGGATGTGGTCGATGTGGTCTCCAATATCGCACCCAATCCTACCCGCGGCGCGGTGACGTTTTCACTCGACGTCCCGCCGACGTTCAACGAAACGAGGTTCGGGCCGTCACGAATCCCCACCGACGTCGACGTCGCCGTCTTCAACGTGCGTGGCCAGCTGGTGCGCGCGATCAAGCGCTCGAGCGAGCTGAACAGTGTGGTGACCCTGCGCTGGGACGGAACCGCTCAAGACGGTACGCCGGTCCCGTCGGGCGTCTATTTCCTGCGCGTGCGGGCGGGCGAAACCGAGGGCTTTCGCAAGATCGTCATGCTGCGTTGATGAGACCAGGGCGCGGGTCCTGTCGTCCAGCAGCCCACTGCGCTCGGTCCACCGCGACTACGCGCTAGTAGTCCCTCGCTTGTGGGCGCCCGCTGGACGCCACCCGCGCCCTTTGCCCTTCATCGAGCGATGTGATATACACCAAGGTGTTTCGACCGCCCATCCCGCACCATCATTCATTCTGCGAAGGACGAACGCATGAGCGACCGACTACGCCGCGTCAAGTACGCGGACTCCGTTCTCGACACCATTGG
>JAICFA010000276.1 GCA_025923935.1 Candidatus Krumholzibacteriia bacterium | reverse complement strand
TTCGGAGTTCACCGCGGAAGCGGCCCCGGCCAACGAGACCCAGGTTGCGCAGAACACGCCCGCGCGTGTCGCCAAAGAGATGTCCACTCCTCTCTACGGCGAAGCGCTCGCGAACCAGCCCATCACCATCGATGTGCAGGGTGCCGACATCAAGACGGTGCTGCGCAGCATCTCGGAGTTCTCGGGTGTCAATATCATTGCCGCCCCGGACGTCGAGGGACCGGTCGTCATCCACTTGAAGAACGTGCCGTGGAAGGAAGCGCTCGACTCGATCTTGCGCAGCCAGGGCTACGGATGGCGTGACGACTACGGCATCATCCGTGTGGCTCCCATCGAGCAGCTGCAGGAGGACGAAGTCAAAGCCGTCACGGTCGACCGCAAGAAGGAAGAAATGGCATCGCTGCAGACCCGCGTTATCAAGCTTGACTACCTGAATGCGAAGGAAATCAAGCAAGCAATGCAGAAGATGACGTCGCCGCGCGGCTCGGTCGAAGCCGACCCGGGCACCAACACGGTTATCGTGTCGGAAGTGCCCGCGCGCATCGACCGTCTCGTGCAGATGATCAAGGACATGGACCAGCGCCTGCGCCAGGTCGAGATCGTGGCCAAGATGGTCGACGTCGACCACGAAGCCACGCGCGAGCTGGGTGTGAACTGGCAGGCGTTGAACCTGCAGGCGGGCTCCTTCGCCGGCGACGTCGTCACCGGCCAGGCCCTCGCCGACCCGTTCGGAACACTGCGCGTGGGGACCGTCCAGTCGTGGGGCGACCTAAACCTCATCATCGAAGCAATGGAGAGGGACAACAAGGCGAACATCGTTTCGAATCCGAAGATTAGCACGGCCGACAACCAGGAAGCGCGCATCATGGTCGGTAAGGAAATCCCGCTCATCGTCAGCGACGAGGCGGGCAATCCGATCACCGAGCTCAAGAAGATCGGTGTCATCCTGCGCGTGACTCCGCACGTCAACTCGGACGGCACCATCACCATGGACCTGCATCCGGAGCTTTCGGATCTGGCCACCCAGGCAACGGTGCAGGGCGGCGTCATCATCAACTTGCAGGAAGCGGACACCCGTGTGGTCGTACGCGACGGAGAGACGGCCGTCATCGGCGGTCTCATCAGCGACATCGAGAGCAACGTCCGCACCGGTGTGCCGGTCCTCAAGGATGTGCCGCTGCTCGGAGCGCTGTTCCGCTTCGACAGCAAGACCACGCGCAAGCGCGAGCTCATCATCTTCGTCACTCCCAAGGTGGTCAGCTAAGCGACGCAAATCGTGCAGATTCCGGCGATGGGCGGCGAAGTGCCAACGGGTGCTTCGCCGCCCTCGCGCTTTCTTGGCGAGCGCTCCGAGGTGTTAACGGAAACAATTGCCCGTGCGCGCGCTGGCCGCCGGTAGCCGGCAGGACGGCGGAAACCGCAGTTGCGATCGGCTCGTGGGAGTCACGCGTGATGAGGAGCTGCATCGGGGGTGCTCGCCGTTGAAGGGAACTTGTTGAGTGCGTTGGCGTTGGGCATCGCGGAGCGCGGGATGAGCGGGTACGCGGCCCTTTGGCACCCCTATTGCACGAAGCGATGCGGGTTTTTGCCTCCGCGACGGACGTACGCGGACAACGAGGAGTCGTAAGAAATGAATCAAAAGCACGCGGTCAGGAACCGACGAGCCGGCTTCTCGATGGTCGAGCTCATGGTGGTCATCGGGGCGATGGGCGTGTTGCTCGCTCTCAGCGTTCCGGCCATCCGTGGCTGGCTGCGCAGCATGAGACTGAGCGGCGAAGCCAACAGCATGGCGATGATGATGCGCGCCGCGCGCAGCGTCGCCATCAATCGCAACACCGACGTCGTCTTCGTATTCGACCAGACCGACGGCGAGTACTTCTATGTGGTCGACGCCGACGGGGACGGCGCCGCCGACGATAACGAAGTGCAAAGCGGCACCCACACGCTCACCGACGGAGTATCCATCGGAGCGTTCACCACACCGCAGCAGTGGATCACGTTCACGCCGCGCGGCAGCACGTCCGACGGCGGGACCATCACGGTGCAGAACCACAGCGAAAACACACGCACCATTCGCGTCTACAGCGGCACCGGCAACGTCACCGTAGAGTAACGGTAAACGAGGGAGCAATCACATGCGCTGGAGATTCGACGAGATGAGAAACGAGCGGGGAGTGAGCCTGCTCGAGATCATGGTGGCCATGGCCATATTCGGCATCGGGCTGGTGGTCGCGGTGCGCACGCTGCCCGAGAGCAACGCCAAGACCACGCAGAGTCGCAATCGCTCCATCGCCGTGAATCTGGCGCAAGAGGGGATCGAAGAGCTGATGGGCCGGCCGTTCAATCACGCCGACCTGACCGCCGGCGCCCACGCCGATCCCGAGAACCCCATTCGGAACCATTTCGCGCGCCAGTGGGAAGTCACCGACGCCACTCCCGTGGCTGGGATGAAGATGATCTCCGTGAGTGTCTCGTTCCCGACGTCCGGCGAAGACAGCGTCGCGACGCTCCGAACTTTCAAGACCATGAGGCAGTGATGCGTATGAAAACGAAATTCGTGACGAGAGGTTTTTCTCTCGTCGAGATCATGGTGGGCATCGTGCTGCTCGGCATCATCATGCTGGCCTTCGCCGGCATGGCGAACGTCATGCAGCGCGGATCCGGCCGCACGCAGCAATACACGGATGCGCAGCAGAACGCGCGTATCGCGCTCGATTACATGACCGAAGCCCTGCGCGCCGCCGGCTCCGACATCGCTGCATACGAAGGCCAAACCGCCGTCGTGCACGCGGAGCCCTACCAGGTCGTTTTCAATGCGGACCTCGATGGCGGCGACGTGCTGGATGGCGATCAGCCCATGCGTTCCATCGACGCGGCCCAGTCGCCCAACACGGTTCCGGCGTCCGGCACCACCCTCTACGCGCCGGGTTTTACCTATAACTCGGGCGCGGAAACGGTCGTGTTGACGCTGGACTCCGACGGCGACGGCGTCGTAAATACCGCCGACCGCGGTGACGATGCCGAAGAGGGCGGGCGCAACTCGCACCTGTATCTATTGAAGCGATACACCTACGGAAAAGTGACCGGTGCAGCCAACACGGTGCGCGACGCGGACGTGGCGTTGATACGCGGTCCGGTTGCGTACCCCGATGGCACCAATCCGCCGCCAATGTTCGAGTATTGGTACAACCACGATCAGAATCTCACCACGGCGGATCTTTTGTGGGGCGATGCCAACGCAGACGGAACCATCAACTCGAGCGAGGCCGCCAATCTGACCGAGGTGCCGGACACACTCCTGTTCGCCGTACGCATGGTCAAGATCAACGTCATCGCGGAAGGAACCAAAGTAGATGACCGTCCCGACAACGAGGGCTTCATCGACGTGGTCATGAGCTCGCAGGTCTGGATTCGCAACGTGGATAATCGCGAGTCCGCGCGCGTGTTCGGAACCGTGTATTACGACGCCAACGGCGACGGTAAGCGCGACCCGGGCGAGCCGGGCATCCCGAAGATCAGGGTCACGCTCAAGGGCGCCAACCGTAAGAGCACGACCGACAGCTACGGTCGCTACAACATTACCAGTGCGCCCGGAACGTACCAGGTGGAAGAAACCGATCCCACCGGCTACACATCGACCACGCCGAACAGCGTCTCGGTGACGCTGGTACCCGGTCAGAAGCACCAGGTCGATTTCGGCGACGATACGTCGGGTGACTACGGGTGGATCGTGGGGACGGTGTGGGAAGACAAGAACGAAGACATGGTCAAGGACGTCGACGAAGTGGGTC
>JAICFA010000275.1 GCA_025923935.1 Candidatus Krumholzibacteriia bacterium | reverse complement strand
GACAACACTTCCTCGGTCAATTGATAATAATCGAAGGCCCCACGCGACATCGGTGAATACTCGAATATCGTCTGGTTGAAGCTGGGTGCTTCGCGCAACGATGTGTTCACCCGGATGACGGTCTTGAACACTTTTTCGTCGAAGCGCTCGCGCAAGTTTTCCAGCACATCCACCGAAAGCCGCGTGCGGCTGTCGTAGAAGGTGGGCAAGATGCCCATGATCGTAGTTTTCTTCTCGGTCTGGTCGTTGATCTCTTCGATAATCTGCATGGTCTGGCGCGCGCCGGCTTGCGCCAGGTAATCCATGCTGACCGGGATGATGACCTGGTCGGCGTACACGATGGCATTGATGTTGATCAGATTCACGGTCGGCGAGCAATCGCATATCACCACGTCGCAGCCGCGCAGGTTCTTGAGCGCCATCTCCAGGCGCCGCTCGCGGCTCGAGCGCGACGCTAGCACCATCTCGATCTCCGCTAGGTCGCGCCCGCCCGAGTCGATCAAGAACAGGTTCTGGCGCGCCTCGATGACGTCGACTTCGCCGACCTGGAGGAGATTGCACAGCGTGCGCTCGCCTTTTACGTCGAAAGCGATGGCAACGTTGCGCTGCGGGTCGCAATCGACGATCAATACCTTCATGCCGCACAGCGCCAGACCGTGGCCGAGATTGATGGCGGTGGTCGTCTTGCCGGTGCCGCCCTTGGACGTAATAATGGCGATTTTTCGCATGAGGACGCCGCGTTCCTACTCTTCGTCGCTCTCGCTATCGTCGCCCGGTGTGCCCTCCGCGGCGTCGCCGTCGGTTCCGCGGAGACGCTGGCCGTACTGCTCCCATCCCATCGAGCGAAGCTTCTTGTCGCGATCCTTGTTGCGGTCCGACACCGCGGAGTCGACGTCGACGTTGGAAGAAGCGGGCGCGTCGTTGAAGTCGCGCTTGTCGCGCTGACCCCAGATCGGCTTCTCGTTCGGCACGTCGCGCGGCAACTCGGGCGCGATGCGCGGCGACTCGTCGGCGGACGGCGGCGACGCGAGCACGTCATCGAGGCCCTCGGCGTGCGCGTCGGGTGACGGCGACAAAGGAGGAGCGGACGGCGTGGGCGCCGGGGAGGCACTCGTCGTACCGGCAATCGCAGCACCCGGTGCGGTGGCGGCCAAGGCGCGCATCCCTTCGCCCTCGGTCGCGAACGCGGGAATGAAGTTCCGGAACTCGAGGCAATCGTAGACTTCGAGCAGGTCGGGACCCATGCCGACCAACGCCACCGCGTGCGTTGCCTCGAACGCGCGCGCGAATTGCCCCCAGCCGCTGCTCGAGATGTACTCCACCTTGGTAAGGTCGAACAGGAACCCGCGGGGGCTGCGCTCGATCTCGCGCCCAAGCTCGTCGGCGATGAGCGACACCGCGGTCGTCTCGACGACACCGGTGAGGCGCGCGACGCGGATGCCGTCGCCGCCGTCTTCCCAGGTGAGGTCGAGGCCCGGTGTGGCCGCCTTCGACCACGCGGCGCGCGCGGCCTCGGTGGGCGTGTCCACGCGCGGTGCCGGCGCGATCTGGCCCGGCATCTCCGTGCCGGGAGCGGCGCGGCGGAAATCGTCGACCGCGTCGGCGAAGATGTCGAACGACGACAGCACGATGTTGAAGCCCAACATGGTGAACACGTAGTACACGTCGGGGTCCATGCCGAAGAGCTTGATGTCGCCGCCCGCGCGGCGTACCTCGCGCAAGCGCTCGGTGAAGGCACCCCAGCCACCGCTGGACACGTACTCGACGTGCGACATGTCGGCGACAATCTTGTTGCGTCCGCCGGAGATCACTTGCGCCAACGCACCGCGCAAATGCTCCGCACTGACCGTGTCGATGATGCCGCGCAGCGCCAGCACGGCGACGTCGCCGCGTTCGCCGACGGTGGTGGCTTCGATGCTCAGGCTTTGCCACTCGCGCGTGCTTTCCAGCATCGGCTCGGTTGTAGCAGAGCCGGCGTCGTCGAAGGCGCCGGCCAGGCGCGCATCCGAGTCGGTCATCTTGGGCACGGGCACGGCTCCGCGCTCCTCCGGCGGCAACGCCAGCCACGCGCGCGCTTCCGCCACCGAGGTGAAGGACCGCAGCACGTCGGCAAAGCCGAGCAGCTCGTACACGTCGAACACTTCCGGCGTCATCCCCGAGAGCACGATGTCGCCGCCGCGTTTGCGCAGACTCCCCACTTCGCCCACGAAAATGCCCCAGCCACCGCTGGAGACGTACGACACGCCCGACAAGTCCACGATGATCTTGCCCGCGCCGGCTGCGGTAAGATCGCGCAGCTTGCGCTCCAAGCCTGCGGACGACGCCGAATCGACATGGCCGCTCAGGCGCACGTCGGTGATGTCGTCGGAGGTCGAGACGGAAACGCTTACCCCTTCGATGTTGAAGAGCGACGGCGAGGCATCGACCGGTGCGAGCGCCGGCAGTGCCGCCGCCGCGGGCGAGGACGGGATTGCCGCGGGCGGCGTGACACCCGGGATCTGCCGTAACAGATCGTCGACCATGCCGGCGACTTCCGCCAACACGCGCTTGTCACCCTTGTCCGCAAGCGCCCCCTCGGCCGTTTCACGCAGCAGTCCGTGGCGCTTGAGATAATCGAGGCGCAGCTCCTTCGTGTTCATGTTGAGGCGCTTGAGCTCCTCGTACACCATGCGCTCGGTCACGTGCAGCGCGGCGTCGCGATCCTTGTTGTATTCCTCGGTGATGCGCTTGGCACCCAAGTCGGGATCGTTGGCGACGATGAGAATGATCTGCTTGCGCGCTTCCAGGCTGACGCGCTTCAAGCTGACGTCGTCGCGCAGCACGTCGTTGCGCAAGCCGCGCTCGCCCATGACTTCGAGACGCTTCTTGTAGCGGTAGTAGGTCGCCGGCGACACGCGCATCTGCAGGCACGCGTCCTTCACACTCATGCCCTGCACGTCGACCAGCTCGATCAGCTTCTTGCGAATGCCGAATAGAACGTCGTCGGCGGTCATGCGCTCCTTGATGGCCACCACGGTGATGTCGTCGCTTTGCGGGAAGCCAGCCGTAAACTCCTTGATATCTCCGTCCAACTTGGCGATGAACTCGTTGGGCGAAAGCTGTCCGTGGTCCTTCACCATCTGCACCAGGCGGTCTTCGCCGTATTGGTCGCGCTTCTCGTTCATCGCCTCGGTCACACCGTCGGTGTAGATCACCAGCATGTCGTCCTTTTTGAGGCGGACTTTTTCCAGGCTGATGGAGCGGCGGAAGAGCGTTTCGTCGGGGAGGCTGATCCCCACTGGGAAGCCGCGCGGGTTCAGGAAGAACGTCTCGCGCGTCTCGTGGCGGTACAGAATCATCGGATTGTGACCGGCGCTCGCATAGGAGATGACGCGGTTCTTGGAGTCGAGGATCACGTAGAACATGGTGACGAACATGCCCTTTTTCATGTCGTCGGTGACAAAGGCGTTCATCTTGGACATGACGTCGGAGGCGTTGCGATTTCCGCGCGCTTCCATGCGCAAGGCGGTGCGAATCATGGTCATGACCAGCGAGCCGGGGACACCCTTGCCGGACACGTCGGCCACCACGACACCAATAGTGTCGTCGTCGACTTGCACGAAGTCGTAGTAGTCGCCGCCCACTTCCGCGGCCGCTTGATATAAAGGAGCGATGTCGTAACCGCTGATCTCCGGACGCCGGCGCGGCAGGAGCGACTGCTGGATCTGCTTCGCGACCTCGATCTCCTTCTGCATCTTTTCCTGCTCGAGGATCGAGTCGCGCGCCTTTTTGAACTTCTCGGTAATCTCGTTGAACACG
>JAICFA010000274.1 GCA_025923935.1 Candidatus Krumholzibacteriia bacterium | reverse complement strand
ATGTCGGCGGCGCCTTCACCACCGGCGTGCACAGCGTCATCGAGCCCGCCATCGCCGGTGTGCCGGTGGTGTTCGGACCCAAGCACGACAATTCCTTCGAAGCCCTGCAATTGCTCGCCCGCGGCGCGGCGCGCACGGTGAAAACCGCCGACGATGTCTACCAGGCCCTTTCCACGTGGCTGCACGACCCCGCGGAGCGGCGGCGCGCGGGCGAGGCGGCGCGGCTCTACGTCGAGTCCCAGCTCGGCGCCACGGAGAAATGCATGGCGGCGCTCCACCAGTATTTGTAGTATTCCAGGCACCCATGATCCAGGCCGCACACCCCAAAGTCGTCCAGATCGAGACCACGCTCGCTTGCAACGCGGAGTGTCCGTTTTGCTCGCACTCCACACTGACGCGCCGTCCGCGCCGCATGGAAGACTGGCTGTGGAAGAAGATCATCGACGAGACGCGCGGCCTCGGTATTACCTACCGCCCCTTCCTCATCAACGAGCCCCTTGCCGACCATCGCTTGGGCGAGATCATGCGCTACATCCGCAAGGACGACACCGCCATGATCGAGATCAATTCCAACGGCGAGCTGATGCGGGAAGAAAAGGCGAAGGAGATCCTGGACGCGAAGATCGACATCATCCGCTTCTCCATCGACGGATTCAGCGCCGAGACGTTTTCCAAGTCGCGTGTCGGCTTGAACTACGACCTCACCGTCGAGCGCACGCGCCGCTTCATCGAGATGGCGCGCGAGCGCGGTGGAGCCGGCCACATCGAAGTGCGCATGATCGCCATGGACTACAACCGCCACGAGCACGAACCGTTCGTCGAGTTTTGGACCAAGGTGGGGGCGGTCGCGGTCATCACCGACCTGTACGTGTGGCCGTGGGAGCCGGAAGTAAAGCCGGTGCAGCTGCCGTGCAAAAAAGTACTGAAGGAAATGTTCTTCTACGTGAACGGCAAGGCCACGCTGTGCTGCTGGGATTCGCACGAGCGCGGTGTGATCGGCGACGCGACGCGCGAGCACGTGCTCGATATTTGGAACGGCGAGCTGAACCGGCGCTATCGCGGGCTATTGGCGGAGGGCCGTCGCCGCGAGCTGTTGTTGTGCTCCAACTGCGAGGCCTATAAAGGTCATTATTTCGAAGGCTTCGCCCCACCCTTGCCGTCCCACGCGTAGGCGCCGGGGCGTACCACGCGCGGCGACTTGCCGCACAAATCCACGATCGTCGACGCCTCTCCCCCGCTTCCCGACCGCTCGAATACCGCGTCGATCTCCTCTCCGAACTCGCGCAAGATCGCCTGGGCATCGTTTAGCGGACTGTCTCCGGTGCGATTGACGCTGGTCGACACGACCGGCTCGGCGACGCGAGCGATAACGGCACGCAGCGGCTCCCATGCGGGAACGCGAATGGCCACGGTGGGACCGACCCACGCGGGACACTTTGGACCCGAGGGAAGAATCACCGTGAGAGGCGCGGGCCAGCGCGCCTGCATCTCCTCGCGCGACGAACACCCGAAAGATGCGACGTAAGCTTCCACCATCGCGACGGTGTTGGCGAGCATGATGAAGCGGCGATCGTCGGGCGCGTGTTTGATGGACGCGATGCGGCGAACCGCGTCGTCGCGCGAGATCGCGGCCGAGAAACCGTACAGTGTGTCGGTAGGCAGTGCCAGCACCGCACCCCGCACGAGCGATTCCGCCGCAAACGACTGCCCGTTTGGGTCATCCATCGTACCCGAAAGCGACGCGCGCGGTGTCATCCCTTGCGTAGCTCGTCGCGGAATTCGTTGAGTTTTTCGGCGACCTGCTTGTCGCCGAGCGCGATGATTTGGGCGGCGAGAATGGCGGCGTTCTTGGAGCCGTTCGACCCGACGCCGACGGTGGCGACGGGAATGCCGCCCGGCATCTGTACCATCGACAAGAGCGCGTCGATCCCGTTCAGCGCACCGCCTGGAATCGGCAGCCCGATCACCGGTTTCGACGAGATAGAGCCGATCACACCCGGCAGTGCCGCACTCAAGCCGGCCGCGGCGATGAATATCTGTGTCCCGCCCGCGTCCACGTCCTTCACGTACTCGTGCAATTGCTCGGGTTGGCGGTGCGCGGAAATCACTTTCAGCTTCCATGTAATCTCGAAGCGATCGAGCAAGTCGGTGGTCGCCTTCAAGTGACCTTCGTCGCTCTTGCTGCCCAGTAGAATTGCCACACGCGGTGCTGCCATCTCGTTCCTTTCCTTTGTAGCCTACGTCAAATGCCGGCGGCCGATGTCGCTGCGATAAAAGGCGCCGTCGATATGGATCTTTTCGGCTGCTGCGTACGCGTGGCGAGCCGCATCGGTGAGTGACTCGCTCCACGCAGTAACCCCGAGCACACGGCCGCCCGCGGTCACGACGCGCGCATCCACGCAACGCGTGCCGGCGTGAAAAACCATGGTTCGCGCGTCGTCAACGTGATCAAGACCGCGAATTTCAACATCTCTTTCCGCACTCTCCGGATACCCTTTGGAAGCAACCACGATGGCGACCGCCGACATAGCCGGTATCACCAACCCGGTGGGAACCTCTCCCGCCGCCGCCTTCTCGAACAGCGTGCACACATCGTTGCCGTGCACCAAGAGCGGCATCAACGCTTGCGTCTCGGGGTCGCCGAAGCGCGTGTTGAACTCGAGCACTTTAGGGCCGTCTGCAGTCCACATGAGACCCGCGTACAACGTGCCCGTGAACGGCGTTCCGTCGGCGGCCATGCCCGCCAGCACGGGCCGAATAATCTCGTGTTCGACGTGTTGTAGTGCCTGCGAGTCGACCCATGGAACCGGTGCGATCGCTCCCATGCCGCCGGTATTGGGGCCGCGATCGTTGTCGTACGCGCGCTTGTGGTCCTGCGAGCTCGGCAACACCAGCGCCTGCTCGCCCGCGCACATGGCGTGGACCGAAACTTCTTCACCGCGCAGAAATTCTTCCACCACCACGCGACTCCCGGCCTCGCCGAAACGATGGTCGAGCAGCATGGAATCGATGGCGCGGTCCGCCTCATCGAGGTCGTTGGCGATCACCACGCCCTTCCCCGCCGCCAGCCCGTCCGCTTTTATGACCACGGGTGCTCCCAACGATCGTGCGAAGGCGCGCGCACGCGCCGCGTCGTCGAAGGTCGCGAACGCCGCCGTCGGCACGCGGTGCCGCTGCATGAACTCCTTCGCGAACGCTTTGCTCCCCTCCAAGCGCGCGGCGGCGGCGGTCGGCCCGTAGCACAAACGATTGGCGTCGCGAAAGCGGTCGACGATGCCGGCCATGAGCGGAGCCTCGGGACCGATCACGGTGAGATCCACGCGGTGGCGGCGCGCGAAATCGACCAGCGCGGCTAAATCCGTCGCCATGATGTCGACGTTTTCGCCGACGCTCGCCGTTCCCGCATTGCCGGGCGCGATCCACAGGCGCTCGACGCGGGGCGAACGGCGAATCGCCCACGCGAGCGCGTGCTCGCGCCCGCCCGAACCCACCACCATCACATTCAATCGAGGCTCTCCCGGGAAAGGGAACGACGGTTGGAACGAGCCGACGATACCGACTCGCTGCGATCGGTGTCAAGGCGTGCGAGCTCTGAGAAGGGCCTCCACGATCGTCCCTCTCCGCTCATACCGTCGCGCGATCAATCGCAAATTCGTGTTTTAGTCGCGCGCCGAAAATCGCGTCGAGGGATCGATCGCGGAGGCCTAAACGGACGCTAGAATGCTGCTGTGATGCGCTCGAGTGCTTTGCGAATGTTCGCTTGCGAGTTCGCGTAGGAGAGGCGAATGAAGCCTTCGCCGT
>JAICFA010000273.1 GCA_025923935.1 Candidatus Krumholzibacteriia bacterium | reverse complement strand
TGATCATCGAGCTGGGCGTCGAGTTTTTCGCCGTCATAGGGTTCGCGGCGAAGTTTCGGTGCCGACATCGCCGAATTCACAAGCGCCATGTGAATGCGCGGTTCTTCGAATTCGGCCCGCAAGATCTTGTGCTCGACCTCGTCGAGCGTGTAATCACGACCAAACATGCGGAATTTCTCGTGCTCCCATGCACCTGGAGTCTGTCGAATACTGTTGGCCGGATACTTGGATTTCCCCTCAGTTGGCTTGATGGGATAATTATCGACGATCAGTTTGAGCGCGACCATATTGTACGTGTTAATCCAAAACGCGATTTTGTCGTTGTCGGTCCACGACGCGGGCATCGGATCAGTTGGCCATTTTCCGGAGACCATCTCACTAAAGCTTGCGTTGGTCTGCCGCTTGAGACTCGCATAGTCCACCAGTCCGTCTTCGTCGACGTATCGCTCCAAAACGGCGCGATACGTTACCGATGTAGGAGGCGGACCCCCGAACAGGATCGGGGCGAGTGCCAGGCCTATTAATACAATCTTCATTCTTGCAAGTCCTTCCGGCGAGTGTGGCCGCGCGGATAATACACCAGAATTGCCACGATGATCCGCGCCACACGATCGAGGTTTGGGTAAAATTCACCGCCGATTCGGCGGTAATCAATTCTTTCACAAGCGCGGCTGGTGCAATCGCATCGACACACGCAGTCACCCCTCTGCGAAAACAGACAGGGGCGACTCGCGTGTGCGAGCCGCCCCTGCGGTAATTCTGAACCTATCCTCGAGCTAGACCGTCAACGGCTTGATGTTCATGATCTTGAACAAGAAGGCGTAGATGTCGGCCGACTCTTCGATTTGCTTCGAGGTCGGCTTGCCCGCGCCGTGACCCGCCTTGGTCTCGACGCGCAGGAGGATGGGGTTGTCACCGGCGTCGTTGGCCTGCAGCATGGCTGCAAACTTTTTCGCGTGCGACGGTACGACGCGATCGTCGGTGTCGGCGCTGGTAATCAAAATCGGCGGGCTCTTGAAGCCGGGCTTCACGTTGTGCAGCGGCGAGTACTTGATCATGTACGCGAAGTCCTTGGCGTTCTCCTCGGCATTGCCGTAGTCCGAGACCCAGTAGCGGCCCACGGTGAACTTGTGGTAGCGCAGCATGTCGATCACGGGCACCTGGCACACGACCGCGCCCCACAGGTCGGGACGCTGCACGGTGCAGGCCGCGGTCAACAGGCCGCCGTTGCTGCCGCCGTTGATGGCGAGGTACTTGGTCTGGGTGTACTTCTCCTTGATGAGGTATTCGCCCGCCGCAATGAAGTCGTCGAAGACGTTCTGCTTGCGGTCGAGCACGCCACCCTGGTGCCACTCTTCGCCGTATTCGTTGCCGCCGCGTAGACAGGCAACGGCATAAATACCGCCGTTTTCCATCCACATCACGCGGCCGATGGAGAAGGTCGGCGTCATGCTGATGTTGAAGCCGCCGTAACCGTACAAGAGGGTGGGATTGTTGCCGTCGAGCTTGGTCCCCTTCTTGTAGGTGATGAACATCGGGATCTTGGTGCCGTCTTTCGACTGATAGAACACCTGCTTCGACTCGTACTTGGTGCCGTCGAAGTCGATATCCGGCTTGCGAAAGACTTCCACCTTGTCGGTCTTGAAGTCGTAGCGGAAGGCCGTGAACGGATAGGTGTACGAGACGAAACCGAAGAACATTTCCGTGTCCTCACGGTCGCCCGCCACACCCTGCACCGTGCCGATGGTGGGCAGCTCGATCTCGCGGCGGAACTTGCCGTCCTTGCCGAAGATCATCAGCTGATGGTGCGCGTCTTTCATGTACGACACCACCAGCTCGTTGTTGACCATGGTCACGTTGTCGATGACTTCGGTCTTCTGCGGGATGAGCTCCACCCAGTTTTCCTTACCGGGCTTGGCGAGGTCGACCGCAATCACGCGACCGCGCGGCGCATCGGCGTCGGTGTGCACGTACACAGTTGAGCCGATGTTGTCGATGGGCGTGTACATGGCTTCGTTGAGTTCGAACAGGTGAGTGAACTCGCCGTTGCTATCGGTCTTGCGGAAGTAGATGCCGTTCTTGGGATCGGTGCCGTGGTAGACGTAGAGCACGAGGTACTCGCCGTCTTCGGTGACGTAGGGCGAGAAGCCGAGCTCTTTGTTGGCCTTGTCCTCGTAAACCAGCACGTCCTTTTCCTGCGGCGTGCCGAGCTGGTGCCAGTACACCTTGTTATAGTTGCTGCGATCCTCTTCGGCGACTTCGCCCTCGGCCGGGAAGCGGTTGTACCAGAAGCCGCTCTTGTCCTTCTTCCAGCCGATGCCGGAGAAGCGGCACCACTTCAACAGATCGTCGGTGTCCTTACCGGAGTCGATGTCGCGCACGTGCACTTCTTGCCAGTCACTACCGCTGGCCGAAATGGCGTATGCCATCATCTTGCCGTCCTCGGTGTACGTCGTTCCCGACAACGCGACGGTGCCGTCGGCACTGAGCTTGTTGGGATCGATCAACACGGTGGGCTCGCCGGTGAGCGACTTTGACATGTACAGCACGGCTTGGTTTTGCAGACCGTCGTTCTTGGAGAAGAAGTAGCGGTCGCCTTCCTTGTTGGGCAGCGAGTACTTGGGATAATTCCAGAGCTTGGTGAGGCGCTGCTCGATGGCGTCGCGCTTGGCGTACGTGTCGATGAACGAACGCGTGAGCTCGTTCTCCTTGGTCACCCAATCCACGGTTTCCTTGGAATCGGAATCCTCGAGCCAGCGATACGGGTCGGCGACCTTGGTGCCGTGGTAGTCCTCCACGACGTCCTGCTTCATCGCCTCCGGATACACCCACTTTTTCGCGAACACAGTATTAGAACCCGCCATGATCACCATTCCTATCACCAGCAGCCCGCCACCGAGGTACCACCACTGGTTTGACGAGCTCTTGCCTCGACATGTCACCATCTCTTCCTCCTGATCTCCGGGATCGACGGAATCGTTGCGTTATTGCGTGATGAAGGGGGACGGCGCCGGAACGCGTCGCGGCGCCGAGTGCGCGCATTATACACGATTTACGGTCCGCTTGACACCCGCGGCGGGCGGACGTAACGTAGTTCGCGACATATGGGGTGCTCGCGGCTTCGGCAGGAGGCGGCGGGCTGAGATCAGACCCAACGCACCTGATCCGGATAATGCCGGCGAAGGGAAACTTCGGGACAACGTTTAGTGACGCCGACTTCCGTCGCGTGGTGCGAAGTCGGCGATTTTTTTGGGTACCACCCACATACAAATGACGGGGCGAGTCGCCGTGGTCGGCGGCGGTGTCATCGGCATGTCGGTCGCGTGGCGGCTGGCGCGTGCCGGTGCGGCGGTGACGCTGTTCGAACGCGACCGCGTGGGGGCCGGCACCAGCCGCGCAGCCGCCGGAATGCTGGCCCCCATCACCGAAGCGGGACACGGCACCGGCGACGAGGCCATGGTTCGCTTCGCGAAAGCGAGCCTCGCGCGCTATCCGGCCTTCCTCGCCGAGCTCGCCGCGGACGCGGATCTGGCGGTGTCGCTGGACACGCGCGGCACGCTGCTCGCGGCACTCGACCGCGACGACCGCGAAGCGCTGCAGCGCGTGTTCGAGCACCGGCGCGCGTCCAGCTTGAGCGTGGAGTGGATTTCGGGCGAACGCGCGCGCGAAATCGAGCCGCTATTGTCGCCGCGTGTGGTCGCGGCGGTGTGGATTGCGGACGACCACCAGGTGGACACCGCGTCGTTGCTGGCGGCACTCGCGCGCGCGTGCGTCCATCGCGGCGTCGAGATGGTCGAAGGCGCCGACGTGGA
>JAICFA010000272.1 GCA_025923935.1 Candidatus Krumholzibacteriia bacterium | reverse complement strand
TGCTGTTCGAAGGGCGCAGCTTCAAATCGTACCGCGGCATGGGATCGATCGAAGCGATGAAGGGCGGCAGCAAGGATCGCTACGGGCAAGCGGGGGTAGAAGAGGCGAAGCTGGTCGCCGAAGGCATCGAGGGGCGCGTGCCGTACAAGGGCCGCATCGCCGACTCGATCTACCAATTGCTGGGCGGTTTGCGCGCGGGCATGGGCTACTGCGGCACGCGCGACCTGGCCGAGCTGAAGGAGCAAGGCCGCTTCATGCTGGTGACCGCGGCCGCCCTGCGCGAGAGCCATCCGCACGACGTCATTATTACCAAGGAAGCTCCGAATTATCGTTTGAGCTAAGCTGATGCAAACCATGAGTTGGCACGGACAAATCAATCGCACCATTTGGGAGATCAATCAGGCGATCATCAAGTCGCCGGAGCAGCCGCGGCATCGCCGCGAGTTGTTGCGCGCGCAGTTCCTGCAGCACTTCGAGCGCGACAAGGCGTTCCACGTGCCGCGCGACGACCGCACCTTCCTCTTTCTGCATGATGGAGAATCACCGTTGGTGCTGCTGGTCCACGGGGCCAGCGGGACGCCGGCGGAGTTTCGCGAGCTGGGGAATCACCTGTACGCGCGCGGGATCTCGACCTACTGCCCGCGACTCTCGCGCCAGACGACGCGCGGCGAGATGGTGTCGTGGGGCTCGTGGGTGACGCAGGTGCAGATCTCGCTGGAAGCGGTGACGGCGTGCTCGCCGAACGCGTTCGTGTGCGGGTTGAGCATGGGCGGAACGGTGTCGCTGATCCTGCACGACCGCGTACCGCTCTCGGGGATGATCCTGCTGGCACCCGCGCTCTATCCGTACTTGAGTCTGAAAACGCGCTTCCTACAGCTCACGCGCGTCATCACACCGACGGTGTTCTATCACTTCGCGGGGTGGAACGGCGAAGTGATCCAAGCGATGGAGCACGCGCGCAAGCATTCGGCACCGATCGACAAGCCGCTCTTGGTGATCCAAGCGTCGGACGACCGTCATCTGTCTCCGAAGGGATTGAAGTTCTGCAAGCGCCAAGGGCGCCATCAGGACTGCGAGATCAAGTTACTGCCCGAAGGGACGCACGTGCTGACGCGGGGGCCGGCCAAGGCGGAAGTGTTCGATGCGATAGCGGCGTTCGTGGAACGCAACTCCAAAACGCTTGCGGCGGTTCCGAACGAAGCGGTCGAGCCGCCGCCTATATCTGATCCATCGTGAAGCGGAACGACTCATCGATCCTTTGAATCTTTTTGACCAGCTCGCGGAGCTGCTCCTTGAGCTCGGCCTTGCTGGTCTTCATGTACTCCGAATACATGTCCAAGAACTGATCCTGTAGCGCGCGCAGCTCGCGATCGGCCTCGGCGCGATCAATGGCGCGCTCGAGATGATACACATCCCCCGACGATAGTCTCTCCAAAATATTGAAGTACTCGCCGCGCATGTAGCTCAGGATGTCGACGTACTGCTCGAAGCCGCGCGAGAGCTTCTCCAGCACCTCGCTGATGGCGGTCGCCTTGCGGAACATGGACTGGCTGTAGGAATAGGCGAACTGGTAGTAGGTCTTGGCGCGGCCCACGTAGACCTCTTCGTTGTCCTTCATGAAGGCGTCTTTGGAGCCGGGACGCGAACCGTCCGGATTGCGAAAGATGCCAATCGAGATCAGCAAGAAATCGGCGTTGGTCTTGTAGATGGTGTACTTGAGGCGCACGTCGGACGAGTTGCGCACCTTCTCGAAGAGATCGCTGTCGTAGGGGGAGAGATACTTGCGCGTGCGCTCGTGAAAGTCGGGATTCATGAAGGACGACAACAGGTTCGCGAGGTAGACGTTGACGTCTTCGTCGTAGAAGTTCTGGTTCGACGGGTTGCCCGATTCGAGCCTGCTGTAGAGCAGGCAATTCATCATGAAAAAGAAGGTCGGCTCGATCTCTCGTTTGCCGGCCGGGCCGATCGTCAGGTGGTTTCCACCTTCCATAGGCTCGATGTCCGTCCCTTCGTTGTTCAGCCGCGAACCGATGGCTCACCAACCTCGTGAGCCGGCGTCGAACTAAACCGGGAATCTGCAATCTGCATGCCACGGACAGCGAGGTTACCGCCATGACAATCTTCGCGTAGGAAACATATGCACTGCGCGCGCGGGTGCAACGTCGGCGGGCGCACAGGGACAATCGCGAGAGCGATGAAATCACCGTGTACTTGCTACTTACCTCACCGAAACCCCTCCTTAATCTCGCTTCGGCTGCCACGCCAATTGCGCTATAATGGGTGCGACATCGCCCACGACGTGCCCATGTAAGTAGTTACTCCACGCATGGATACGGGCGGTGGGAGGGCATCGGAGGGGGCCGCACGGCCTCGCAACCGCGCCCGAGAATGGGGGATCATTGTGAAGATCGGATACCTTCAGCTTCGTCCTCAGTTCGGCCGAACTACCGAAAACGTCCGTGCCGCCAAGTCGATGCTGGCCGGGGTGACCGAGGCGACGGTCGTGCTGCCGGAGCTGTTCAACACCGGCTACGTCTTTCGGAACATCGAAGAGGTGCGCGATTTGGCCGAGCCGGCTACGGGTTTTACCGTGACCGAGCTCAAGAAGGTCGCGCTGGCGCAGAAGCTGAACCTGGTGTTCGGATTCGCCGAGTCGAAGAACCGCAAGTACTACAACTCGTCGGCACTCATCACCGCCAAGGGCAGCGTCCACATCTACCAGAAGGCGCACTTGTTCGACCGGGAGAAGCTGTTCTTCCAGCCGGGCACGGGTTCGTTCCATGCGTACCCGGTCGAGGGTGCGAAGATCGGCATGATGATCTGCTTCGATTGGTTCTTCCCCGAAGTGACGCGCATCCTCGCCCTCGACGGCGCGCAGGTGATTTGCCAGCCGGCCAACTTGGTGCTGCCTTGGTGCCAGGACGCGATGAAGACACGCTCGATTGAAAACCGGGTCTTTTCAGTGACAGCGAACCGCATCGGCATGGAGAAGCGCGGGAACATCTCGCTCACGTTCACGGGCAAGAGCCAGATCGTGTCGCCCAGTGGTGACATCTTGGCGAGTGCGACCGAGCGCAGCGAATCGCTCAAGGTGGTCGAGGTGGACATCGCTCAAGCACTCGACAAGCACGTGACCCCCGCCAACGACCTCTGGGTCGACCGCAAGCCCAACTTGTACAAGACCATCCTTCGCAAGGCCGTTTAGTCCCGAAAAAGCAACGCGACGGCGTCGCCCGGCGTGCAAAACGCACGCGGAAGGCCCCGCATTCGGGGCCGCGACACGCGTCTATCCTGCTTCTATTGCGTCGCTTAAGTCGACTCCGCGACACCCACCGCTGGCATATTCCTTGCGTGACGGGAGCGAGCGCGCCGCACTCGCGTGCGCGCACAACACTCTTTTCATTCGCCGCGCCCAACGAAGGAGTCACCTGTGGATCGCAAGAAGTCTCCGGCACTGACGTCGCCCGGCAAGGTCGGCTTCTTCGTCGCCTTGCTCCTGGTCGTCACCGCCATCGGCGTCAGCTATTTCATCACCGGCAGCTTCGCCCTGCAGTGGAGCTGGGTGGAAATCGCGGGTCCGTCCCCGTCGCAGTGGGCGTTCAATTTGGGCGCGTTCGTCGACGAGATGGTTCCGCTCATCGCGCTGGTCGCCCTGCTTTCCTTTGCCGCCTACGTGCTGGTGTCGGGTGCGGTGCGCCGCTACCAAACCGGCGTTAGCAGCGGCTCCGAGTACCGCGACCTCTTGCGCTCGTTCAAAGGCGCGGACGACTTCGAAGACGAAGACAAGTTGGACGAGCTCAAGAAGCATCCCGA
>JAICFA010000271.1 GCA_025923935.1 Candidatus Krumholzibacteriia bacterium | reverse complement strand
GATGGCCTGCCCGATTTCACCTGTCTGCCGGGGCGGGGGCCCCATCTTCGGGGGGCGGTCTCGATCAGCCCCAGTCTGGCATACCTGGAGCGGGCCTACGACGACGCCAAGTACGGCGAGTTCTCGCGTCGTCCCTATCTCAACGTGGTGGTGCCGTCGCTCGTCGACCCCACCGTCGCGCCGCCGGGCCAGCACGTCATGTCGATCTTCGTGCAGTACGCCCCATATAACCTGCGCGAAGGCGCCGAGACCTGGCCCCAGCGCCGCGAAGAATTCGGCGACACCGTCGTCGACACGCTCGCGGAGTACTGTCCAGGCTTGAAGGAGTCGATTCTGCACCGCCAAGTCCTCACACCGTGGGACCTCGAGCACGAGATCGGGCTCACCGAGGGGAATATCTTCCAGGGTGAGCTTTCCTTGGAGCAGCTGCTCTTCTTAAGGCCCGTGCAAGGCTGGTCGCGCTACAAGACCCCGGTGAAGCATCTGTGGCTGTGCGGCTCGGGCGCGCACCCGGGTGGCGGCATCATGGGCGCTCCCGGCGAGCTGTGCGCGAAAACCATGCTCGCGGCGGGTGAGTTATGACGCTCACCGACCGCTACGACGTCATCGTCATCGGCGCGGGGCACAACGGGCTCACCACCGCGTGTCTGCTGGCACGCGCCGGACGTCGCGTCCTCGTGCTAGAGAAAAACGCCGCCATCGGCGGTCTGTGCGCGCCGGAAGAATTCCACCCCGGCTACACCGCACCAGGAATCCTCCACGACACCGCCCAGCTGCGCACCGGCCTCTTGGACGACATTCACCTCGACGAGCACGGCCTGGACCTCGTGCCCGCCGAGCCCATGCTGTTCGCCGGCCGCAACGGTGACGGCGTGGTCGTGCGCCTCGCCGACGTGGGAACGACCGCCGCGGAGATCGCGCGCGTCTCCCCGCACGACGCCAAGCGCTGGGTCGACTACCGAGTGTTCATCGAGCGAGCGCGCGACCTGATCGAGCCAATGCTCGCCGAAACTCCGCCGGATCTCGAGCGCCTCGGCACCTTCGGCGTAGGGAATCTGGGCGGGCTCCCGTTCGCGACGGCGGGCCGCACCGCCAAAGCACTGCGAAAATTCGGGCGCAAGGACATCGCGGGGCTTTTGCGCATCCCGCCCATGTGCGTCGCCGACTGGCTCAACGAGTGGTTCGAATCCGACCTCGTGAAAGGCGGGCTCGCGCACGGCGCCATCCAGGCCAGCTGGGCCGGACCGTGGTCGCCAGGTACCGCGGGCAATCTGCTCCTCTTGGAATGCTCGACGCGCCACTCCATCGTGGGCGGTGCCGCCGGCTTGACCGCCGCACTCGACCGCGCCGCGCGCCACTACGGCGTCAAAATCCGCACGGAGGCGGAGGTCACGCGCATCCGCCTCGACGGCGACCGCGTGCAGGGCGTGGAGCTCGCGAGCGGCGAGACCTTCGAGGCGCGCGTGGTGGCGTCCAGCGCCGACCCGCGCACCACCTTCCTGAAGCTCGTGGCACCCGCGACACTCCCCATGGCCTTCGAGCAGCGCGTCGTGGCACTGCGGGCGCGTGGCACCTCCGCCAAGGTCCACCTGGCGCTCGACCGCCCGCTCGAATTCGCCGCCAAGCCCGGCGAGCGCATCGCGCGTGCGCGCACCACCGGCTCGCTCGACGACCTCGAGCGCGCCTTCGACCCCGTCAAGTACCGAGCTGCCTCCGAGCGGCCTCTGCTCGACATCTTCGTTCCCACCGTCGCGCGCCCCGACACAGCACCCGTCGGCGGCGACGTCGTCTCGCTCTTGGTCCATTTCGCGCCCTTCGATCTTGCCGGCGGCTGGAGCGACGACGCGCGCGAGTGGCTCGGCGACGCCGCCACCGCCGAGCTCGAGCGCGTCGCTCCCGGCGCCGCGAAGGCCGTCGTCGGACGGCAAGTGCTCACTCCCGCCGACCTCGCCGAGCGCTTCGGCATCGACGGCGGCCACATTCACCACCTCGAGCCGTCGCTCGACCAGCTCGTCATGCGCCCCACCATGTCCACCATGCGCTACGCGACACCGCTGCGCGGCCTCTTCCTCTGCGGCAGCGGCTCGCACCCCGGCGGCGGTGTGACGTGCGCGCCAGGCGCTCTCGCCGCCGACGCCATCGTGTCGATGGGCTAGCTGCGCAATTTTCCGCCACCCAATTTCCCCGACAATTTCGCGCTCCCACGCGTTTTTATTTGATTCGAAGGGTGCGGGGTTGTATAGGGTATGTCGTTTGGCTAGGCGCGCGGCAGAGGGCACGCGCGCCGCTCGCGGAGTGGATGCCAACTCTCCGCGCGCGCAAGACAGCCACGGAGGTTTGAAGCAAACCAATGCCAAGAAGCATCACCGTCCAGCCCACCGGCTACATCTCGCCCAAGCTCGAGGGACGTCTCATCGACAACAAGGGCGGCCGCGGTGTGTTCGCGCGCGAAAAAGTTCGCGCCAACGACGTGCTGATCGTGTGGGGTGGTGAAATCGTCACCGGCGAAATGCTGCGCGAAATGTGGGAAGAGAAGCACCGCCTCTCGATTCAGGTCGAAGAGGACCTCTACCTCGTCACCGGCAACGAAGGCCCCGCCGACTGGGTGAACCATTCGTGCAATCCCAACGCCGGCCTCGTGGGGCAGATGGTACTCGTCGCACTGCGCGACATTCGCGTGGGCGAAGAAATCTGCTTCGACTACGCCACCAGCGACGGCTCTCCGTACGACGAGTTCGAGTGCCACTGCGGTGCCAAGAACTGCCGCCGTCACGTCACCGGCGACGACTGGAAGCTCACCGAGCTCCAAGTCCGCTACGCGGGGCATTTCTCGCCGTACATCCAGCGCCGCATCGAAGCCGAGCGCCGCAAGATCGGCGAATCCGATCGCAAGCGCGCGCGCGCAACGGATCGCCGCGTGGTGGCGGCACCGCGACGGGGTTAGTGATTCTGTCGCAGAATTGAAACCGGACGCCCGGGCGATATCGCTCGGGCGTTTTGGTTTGTCGCACAAGAACGAGTTGTCCCGGGGCACACGCGCTGGGATGATTTTCTATCGCACGAGAACCAGTTTGCGTGTCTCGGTGAAGACCCCAGCGGTTACGCGGCAAAAATACACTCCGCTCGAAAGCCTCGTGCCTGCGTCATCATCCCCGTCCCAATCAATGGACAGCGAACCACCCATGTGGAAGGTGTCGAGCCGTTTCACCAGACGGCCGGCCGCGTCGTAGATTGATGCTTCTACGTTCCCCGGCCCTAGCTCGCCAAAAGATACGGTCGTGCGTTCAGCGAACGGGTTTGGAAAAGCACTTAAGCGCGGTTGTGGCGCCGCCGGTCGGACCTGCGTCGCGATGTCGTCGGTCATTAGGCAGTAGACGATCCCAGCATAGTTCGCGGTCGGAGGCGATGCGTACGGCGCACCAATGAATAGGTCGCATACTAAATCGTGATTGACGTCGAGTGCCGCAACGCCTCTGCCCAACTGGTCGGCGTTCGATTGTGGGCGAATTCGCGTAATCGGACCGCTCTCAGTCGCGAGCGCGATGGACTCCGGCATCAGGCTCCGTCCGTAAATAATCGACGTTGTCTCCAACGCCGTCAGTGGGCGATTCGTTATTACTACGTCATCGATGGCGTCCCCGGAAACGTCAGCGCACAGGACTCGGTAGCCGTCGCCCGTTCTGCTCCCGTAACCGACGATTCGCGTCATGCTCGCGTCGGTCGTTGCTAGGTGTGTTGTTTCGGCCAAGGAGTTCACGTCATAGAGTACGTAGACTTCTCCGCAGTCGGAGCAACCGTTCGGATCACCAAGGTTGGCGCTGAGCACCGCGTC
>JAICFA010000270.1 GCA_025923935.1 Candidatus Krumholzibacteriia bacterium | reverse complement strand
GCTGTTCGCTTTGAGGCCGAAGCGCCCAATGCGAACTCTCTGCGCAGCGTAATCCCACACATAGTTGGGACGGCCGGAAATGCCGTCGGCGTCGCTGTCGTTTTCGTCGGCGAGTGCGAACAAGGTCGCGTCGTCGACAGCTTCCAACAATCCGCGTCCGAAAATGGGCGGTGCGACGCGGGGCGAGATGATCACGCCGGGCGGGAGCTCTTGATACGCGGTTGCGATCCAGCTGATGGGCATGCGCAACGAACACGGCGTGCCGTCCTTGTAGAGCTCGATCATCTCGATCTGATACGAGACCTCCATGGTTCCCATCGGCCGACTGCCGAACACGGCGCGCGTTTGCAAGATCGAGCCGAACCCGGGCACCGGGAGGGGCGAACCGGTGCCGTCGGGGTTGGCTCCGTCGATGCTGATGCGCAACGACAGGGATTCGGACGAAACTCCTCCACCATCGGGAGGACTGCCGCGTCCCGCGCCGGCGTGGCACGAGACGCACGAGTTGTTGTTGAACACGGGACCCAAGCCACCGTTGACGGGCGCAGGCGACGCGACGAACGACGCCGTGAACGCGGCTTCGCCTTGCAGATGGTGCGTGAGCGCGTCGCCGCTGAGGTTGGGTGCGGGTGTCGAGAACGCGCGCGTGGTGGCGTCGAAGATGGTGGTAGCTCCGCCCGCGAGCGGCGCGTCCGGCTTGGGGCCGACGGGTGTCGTAGGATCATCGCTACACCCTGCGAGTATCGACAACGCCGTCGCGAGCGGAAGAAGAATGCGATGTAGTGGGGTCACGTCGATGCTCCTCATCTCATCAGCAGCGGACGTACGGTGTCGCGCAGGGTGACGATAACGACGCGAATCGCGTCCTGTGTTGCGTCGATCTCAGCGCCGGCGTCCAAATTCTCTTCGAAAGGCGACGGAATCGTGGCGAGTTGTTCGAGTGCTTCGTTGAGCTGCGCGCGCACGCGCCAGTCGAGCGCTTCGTCCTTCGACTTGACGTAGGCGTCGATGCCTTGCGCGTCACCGTCCGCCGACGCTCCCAGGTAGGCGTCGCGCGCGCCGCGCAGGTTGTCCTCGAAGTCGCGCAGCGAGTTCCAGCTGAACTGCGACTCGACCAGCTCGACATTTTGCTGGAGCACGGGGTCGGCGAGCTTGGCGTTGGCCAGCCGGTCGAGCGCGGCGATGATACCGTCGACGATCTCGATGGCGGCGTCGGTCTGGGTGGGATAGGGACTGTGGCGCTGTCCGGCTTTCGCGAAGTCTTGCGCGAATCCGCTCTCCCATTCGCCGTGGAGCAGCGTGGCGTCCTCGAGCAAGAGCTGTGCGGCCGCGACGATATAGTCGCGCTCGCGCTGCGTCATCGAATCGGCCGCGCGCGGGGTGCCGTCGCGAAACAGCAAGTACTCGATGGCGTGGTAGCCGCGCACGCCGGGGCCCAAATTGCGCAGGAACGCGGGCGTCAGCTCGGATTCGCTGGCCAGCACTCCGTCGATTTGTTGGAGGTCTACCGGCCAGCTGTTGAGCGAGGGATCCAGGGTTTCGGCCGGGCCGAAACGAAACGCGTCGCTCGACTCCCACGGTGCGCGCACACGGCGCCACGCGCCGGCGACGGCGTCGAGACTCGCTTGGTCGGCGTCGAGGGCCGCGACCGCGGCCACCAAGGCTTGCGACTCGTCGCGCAAATCGGCGTACGTCGCGACCACGACGCGGTGGCTGTAGTCGTACAGAATGGTGGAGAAGTCGTACGCCTGGTACGGAGCGACGGTGGCGTCGTCGCTGGAGCACGCGCACGCTCCTGCGAGAACTAGCGCCGCTACTATCGAACGAAGCGAGGCTGCCTGCATGTTTCTCTCCGCGGAAAAGGCCGTGTTCGCGGAGCACGACGTCGTTAAGGGGCGACGGCGACAGACGGCGTCGTGAAACGTCTATCGTCAGGAAAAACTATGTCGTACCGGGCGAACGGGTCGAGCCAGCGGCGAGCCCCGGAACGAGGAAGAGCACGCCGTTTCACCAATCACGTGCAGTATAGCACTCCGTTGATAAGAGTTCACTCGACAACTATGCCTTTTTCACGCGGACGCACACGCACGCTCTCGCCCACGCGGAACGGGCAGCGATAGTCGTCCCACACCGTGATCTCGTTGTTTCCGAAGGCGATGCGGAGGGTGAGGTCGTGGCCGTGGAAGACGCGGCTCATGACTTGGCCGGCGGGCTCGGCCGCGGCGGGCGGCTCCAGCTGCAGGTGTTCGGGGCGAACGGCGATGGTGACGTCACCCAGGGCCTCGCGGTCGACGGGGACGCGGCCGATGGGCGTCATGACGCAGTCGCCGCGGCCGGTCCCGGAGAGAATGTTGGCACCGCCGATGAAGGCCGCAACGAAGCGCGTACGCGGCGATCGATACAGCTCTTCCGGCGTTCCCGCCTGCTCCAGGCGGCCGTCGCGCACGACCCCGACGCGGTCGGCGAAGCCCAGTGCTTCGGTCTGATCGTGGGTGACGAAGACCGACGACATGTGGTGCTCGCGAAAGACCGCGCGGATCTTGCGGCGCGCGTCTTCGCGCAGGTCGGGGTCGAGGCTCCCAAAAGGCTCATCCATGAGTATCATATGAGGCCGCGGCGCCATCGCGCGCGCGAGTGCGACGCGCTGCTGCTGCCCACCCGAGAGCTGGCGCGGGTAGCGGCCCGCGTGCTCGCCCAGCTGCGCGCGCTCCAGAATCTCCATGGCACGCGCCGACTGCTCGGCGCGCGGCAGCCCGTGCAAGCCGAACATCACATTGTCGAGGACGGTAAGGTGCGGGAACAGCGCGAACTCCTGAAACACGAAGCCGACGTTGCGCTTCTCGGGCGGGACGGAGGCGCCGCCGCCCTCGATGACCTTGCCGTCGAGGACGATGCGGCCGCGCTCGGGGCGCTCGAAGCCGGCGATCATGCGCAAGGTCGACGTCTTGCCCGAGCCCGATGGACCCAAGAGCGCGAAGATCTCGCCGCGCTCCACCGCGAAGGAAACCCCGTCCACCGCCGGGCGAGCTTGGCCGCGGTAGCGCAAGAAGAGGTCGTTGACGTCGAGCAGCGCCACTACGCCTCCTCGCCGAAGCGGTGGAAGAGAATGCTGGTGAGGAGTGCCGAGACCAGCACGATGGCGAGCGCGTACGGAGCCGCTTGCGCGAACATGGCGTCGTTGGTGTAGGCGTACATGTTGAGCGCGAGGGTTTCGAAGTCGAGCGGTGCCAAGATGATGGTCAGCGGAAGCTCCTTTACGCACGACAAGAAAACTAGAATGACCGCGGCAATCAAACCCGGCTTCAAGATGGGTAGGGTGACCCGGCGAAAGGTTCCAATCGGTCCTTCGCCCAGCGAGCGCGCCGCCTCTTCGATGCGCGGTGTTGCGACGTGCAGGCCGGCGCGCACCGGGCCCACCGCCTGTGCGAGATAGTGCGTCGTGTACGCGACCACCAGCAGTGCAGCCGTTTGATAGAACCACGGCGCGGTGCGCAATACTACCACCACCCAGCCCAGCGCGAGTGCCAGCGCCGGCGTGGCGTAGCCGATGTACGCCGAGCGCTCGAGCACCCGCGTCATTAGAGAGGAATGCCGTCGCGACAGGTACGCCAGCGGAACCGCGAGCAGCGTGGCGAGCACCGCGGCCGGGGCACTCACCGAGATCGAGCCCCAAAACGAATGGACGAGCTCGCCCGTGTCCGTCCACGCGCCGTGCTGTCCCATCCAGAACACGATCGACCACACCGGCAGCACCACACTCGCCAATGCGACGGCGATGACGAAGGCGTACGCCGGTACGACGACCCACCGCTTCAGATGGCGCGGCCGAAACTTGGGTGCCGTTCCCAGCGCGGTGCGCTCGAGCACCACGTTGCG
>JAICFA010000269.1 GCA_025923935.1 Candidatus Krumholzibacteriia bacterium | reverse complement strand
CGGCACGCACGTGGCGCAGGCGGGATCGCTGGTGGCACCCAACCGGCTACGCTTCGACTTTCACCACTTCCAACCGGTCAAGCCGGAGG
The DNA here is from genome assembly GCA_025923935.1 of Candidatus Krumholzibacteriia bacterium. Taxonomy (GTDB): domain Bacteria; phylum Krumholzibacteriota; class Krumholzibacteriia; order WVZY01; family JAKEHA01; genus JAKEHA01. The sequence goes on along the minus strand of JAICFA010000269.1, from coordinate 3,790 downwards.
AGCTCAAGGAGATCGAGCGCATCGTGAACGAGGTCGTCATCGCCGACATGGCGATCACCACGGCGAACCTCCCTTATAAGGAGGCGATCGCCGCCGGGGCGATGGCGCTCTTCGGCGAAAAATACGGTGATGTGGTGCGCATGGTGTCGATCGAAAGCTTCTCCAAGGAGCTGTGCGGCGGGACACACGTGCGCCACACGGGTGAAGTGGGACCGTTTTTCGTTCGCCAGGAATCCGCCGTAGCGGCCGGTATCCGCCGCGTGGAAGCGGTGACGGGCGACGGTGCGGTCGAGCTGGCAAGGCGTCTGATGGACGACTGGGCCGGTGTGGCGGCACTATTGCGCGTGGCCCCGCACGAAGTGGAGAAACGCGTGCGCGCCCTCATGGAGGAGAACGACGCACTCCAGCGCGAGCGCAAGAAGGGCGAAAGCAAGCGCGCCGAGAGCGGGGCGAGCGAGGCGCTGGGAAGTGCCGTAGACGCGGGTGGGGTACGTTTCGTCGCCACCACGGTGGAGGCACCCGACGTCAATGCACTACGCAGCTACGGCGACGCGCTGCGCGGCAAGCTGGGCGTGGGAGTGGCACTGGTGTGCCAGTCGGGCGTGGAAAAGCCGGTGTGTCTGATTGTGTCTAGCGACTCTGCTATAAAGGAGCGCGGCGTCAAAGCGGACGAGCTCGCCCGCAAGGTGGCGGCGGAGCTCGGCTTTCGCGGGGGCGGCAAGCCGCACATGGCCCAGTTCGGGATTCCGAGCATCGTCGATTTCGATCGCGTGCGCGATTTCGTGCGCCGCACACTCGAGTCGGCATGACACCGCCACAGCGCGAGGAGACTATGCTCATTCGAGTCGTTGCGAAGCTCATGATTGTGGTCATGATCGTGACCACGGTAGCGCCGGCCGTGGTGGACGCGCAGACCGTAAGTCCCACGTCGCGCCGCGATCGCGATCCGTTCCGCCAACCGGTGCCGCAAGTGCCGGTCACCTCGGACATCTCTCCCGATTCGACGCTGACCAGGATGCCGCGCATGATCCCCAGCGGGTTCGATTCGCCGATCGATCCGAAAACCTACGTGATCGGGCCGGGCGACCAATTCGTGCTGTTCTTCAAGGGCACGGGCCGCGAGATTCCGCTGCGCGTGCTTCCGGAGGGAACGGTATTGGTTCCCAACGCGGGTATGGTGCGCGCCGCCGGTCTCACCATCGAGCAGTTCCGCGCCGAGCTGGTGCGAACGCTGTCGTCGTTCTACAAGAGCTCCGAATACTTCTGCGAGCTGGTGACGCCGCGCACCTTCGTGGTGTACGTGCTGGGCGAAGTGGCGAACCCGGGACCGGTGGCGATGCTGCCGCCGTTTCGCATCGACACCGCCATCGCCGCGGCGGGTGGGGTGACCGCCCGCGGGAGCGAGCGCGCCATTCAGCTGCGCGAGACCGGCAAGCCGCTGGTCAGCGTCGACCTGGTCAAGTTCCGCCGCCTGGGCGATCCCGTCATGAACCCGATGCTGCACGAAGGGCAAACCGTCTACGTCCCCTCGCGCGGACCGACGGTCGATGTGATCGGTGAGGTCTGGCGCACTGGCACCTATGAGATCCTGCCCGAGGAGACGGTGATGGACCTGATCGCGCTGGCGGGCGGTTTCACCACCCACGCCAAGACCGACCAGATCGTGCTCGAAAAGCTGCGCGAAAACGACGAAGTGACCATCACCAAGATGGACGACGCCTTCGCCAAGACGGCGATCGTGCGCGACAGCGACGTCATCGTGGTGCCGGACAAGCGCAGCTTTCCGGGTGTGGACTTCGTGCGCGTGCAAGGCGGCGGTGGCCGCGACGGCCGCATCTACTTGCAAGACGGCGAAACCTTGCAGACCTTCATGCCGCGTTTCGTGCGCCTGCGCAACGATTTCGACCTGTCGCATGCGCGCATCGAGCGCATGCGCGGCGACGGCACGTTCGAATTCATTACGGTCGATCTGGCCAAGATCCTGGACGGACAAGCGAGCGCGGACATTCCGCTGCAGTCGGGCGATGTGCTCAACATTCCGCGCTTGGAAGACGTGGTGTTCGTGGTGGGCGAAGTGATGCGCTCGGGCGAGATCGACTTTCAGCGCGGCTTGCCGGCCGGCCGTTACATTGCCATGGCGGGGGGACCGTCGGACGCCGGCAGCGTCGACCGCTTGCAGATATTCGACAGCTACGGCAACCGCCGCACGGGTAACCGCGACAGCGTGGTGTATCGCGGCGAAACGATTTTGGTGAAGCGGCGCAAGAGTGTGATCTTCGGTAATGTGTTCATTGGGTTCGTGAGCGTCACGAGCTTGTTCTTGTCGGTGTATGCGGTGATTCGCGCGGACGATTAGCGTCGCGCGCAAGGAGGCGTCGCCATCAAAGCGCTCATTCTGGCCGGGGGACGGGGCACGCGCCTGCGCCCGATCACGCACACCAGCGCCAAGCAGCTGGTGCCGGTCGCCAACAAGCCCATCCTCTTCTACGGCATCGAAGCCATTCGCGACGCCGGCATTCAGGACATCGCCATCATCGTGGGCGACACCGCCGAGGAAGTGAAGGCAGCGGTGGGAGACGGGTCGCGCTTCGGCGCGCGCGTCCAATACATCAAGCAAGACGCCCCGCTGGGCTTGGCGCACGCCGTCAAGATTTCGCGCGACTTCATGCAGAACGATCCCTTCGTCATGTATCTGGGAGACAATCTTCTTTCCGGCGGCATCAAAGGCTTCGTCGACGAGTTCACCAAAGGCAAGTACGACGCGCAAATTCTGCTAACGCGCGTGAAGAACCCGAGCGAGTTCGGTGTGGCCGAGCTCAAGGGGGACCGTGTCATCGGCCTGGAAGAAAAGCCCAAGAAGCCCAAGAGCGACTACGCGCTGGTGGGCGTGTACATGTTCACGCCCTCCATCTTCGAGGCAACGGAGAAGATCAAGCCCAGCTGGCGTAAGGAGCTCGAGATCACCGACGCCATTCAGTATTTGATCGAGCACGACTACCACGTGCAGTCGCACGTGGTGGAAGGCTGGTGGAAAGACACCGGCAAGCTGGAAGACATGCTGGACGCGAACCGCATGGTGCTGACCGGCATGGCTACGCGCGTCGAGATGAAGCAGCTGGAAGACTCCGAGTTTCACGGCCACGTCCACTTGGACGACGACGTCGAAGTCAAGCGCAGCATCCTGCGCGGACCCATTATCATCGGCAAGGGGTCGCGCATCGTGGACGCGTACATCGGACCGTTCACCAGCATTGGACCGGGCTCGCGCGTCGAGAAGAGCGAAGTGGAGAACAGCATCGTCTTGGAGAATTGCCAGATCCTCGACATCGGCAGCCGTATCAGCGATAGCTTGATCGGCCGCAATGTGATCGTGCGCCGCGGCGACAAACCGCCGCGCGCGTACCGCCTGATGGTGGGCGACAACAGCGAGATCACGGTGCTATGAACCGTCCTTCCGGAGCCATGAGCGCCGACGAGCTGCGCGCCCGATTTCATCACCGCGCGCTGCTCTTCGAGCGCGCGGGCGAGCTGGCGGAACCGATCGCGCGCGCCGTCGACGTGCTGGTGCGCTCGTTGGAGGGCGGCGGATCGGTGTTCGCGTGCGGCAACGGCGGCAGTGCCACCCAAGCGGCGCACTTCGTCCTGGAACTGGTGGGGCGCTTCAAGCGCGAGCGCCGTGCCTTGCGTGCCTTTTCGCTTTCCGAGAACGCCGGCACCCTCACCGCCATTTCCAACGATTACGAATTCGCCGACGTGTTCGCGCGCCAGCTGCACGGCATGCTGCGCCCGG
>JAICFA010000268.1 GCA_025923935.1 Candidatus Krumholzibacteriia bacterium | reverse complement strand
GGGGCGCGTGGGCATCGATCAGCGTGCGGTGCGAGCGGCACCCGCGGTGGCGGCACTGCCGCTGTTCGCGTCGACATAGAGGCGGAACGAATCGCACACGCGCAGCGGGTCGCGCGGATGGTCGCCGCCGCGGGTGCCGATGGCCAGGAGGGTGCCGTCTTCGTCGACGATGCGCAGCGGTCCCACCATGGCGCCGATGGTCGGTGCACCCTGGGTCTCCACCACGTCGCTACGCAGCGGCGAGGCACCAAACAACAGTGCGCGCTTGGCGCGCGTCGACACCACCACACCGGGCAAGAAGGAAAGTGCCTCGCCCAGCTCCAGGCCGGCGACTTCGTCGGCACGCTCCGGGGTCAGAGCTTCCGACGGCACCGCGTCTTCGATGCGGAATTCACCGATACGCGAACGCTCGAGAGTGAAGATGGATGCCGGCAGGCCGAGCTTGGCGCCCAAATCCTTCGCGAGCGAGCGCACGTACGTTCCGCGCGAGCAGCGCACCACGCAATGCACGATGGGTGCGTCATACCCGACCACATCGAAGCCGTAGATGCGCACCGTGCGCGGCTGGGCCTCGGCCGCCTCGCCGGCGCGGGCAAGATCGCTGAAGCGCTTGCCGCCGCGCTTGAGCGCGGAGTACGCCGGGGGCGTCATGAGATAGTCGCCGACAAACGTCGCGGCGACCTCGCGCAACGTTTCCAACGCGATCGGCGGAACTTGCGCTGCGCGCACGACCTCGCCTTCTTGATCGAGCGTGGTCGTCTCCACTCCCAACCGCACGTCGAAGCGATATTCCTTCTCGAGATTCATGAAGTGCTCGACGGCGCGCGTCGCCGTGCCCGTGCACACCAAGAGCACGCCGCGCGCCAAGGGATCCAAGGTACCGGCGTGACCCACGCGGCGCAGCCCCGACACGCGCCGCAGCGCAGCGACGACGTCGAAAGACGTCGGGCCCGGCGCCTTGTCGATCACGAACACCTTGTTGCCGAAACGGTTCTCGCTCACGGCTCGTTGCCTTTCTTGGGCGGAGCGGCCTCGCCGCGCAGCATCTGTTCGATGCGGAAGGAACGATCCAGCGAGTCGTCGTAGACCCAGCGCAGCTCCGGCGACACCTTGACGTCCATGTGACGCACCAAGACGCGGCGCAAGAACGGTGTCGCCGCCTTGAGCACCTTGAGCGTCTGGGCGCGCGCCGCTTCGTCGCCCATGACACTGAACAGCACCTTGGCGCTGGACAGGTCGTTGGTGACGCGCACGCCGACAATGGTCACGAGGCCGACCCGCGGGTCCTTGATCTCGGTCAGCATGAGCTCGCTCAACACTTCCTTGATGAGCTCGTTGACGCGCTCGATTCTGTGGTTGGATCTAGTCATGTCAACTCAATCTGGAGGCCGATGCGATCGATCCCTCGACGCGATTTTCGGCGCGCGACTACAACACGAATTTGCGTTTCATCGCGCGACGGTATGAGCGGAGAGGGACGATCGCATTGGCCTCTTGTTCTATCTGAACTCCTCGAGCGCGTCAGCGACTTCGATGCGATGATCTCCCTCGATGAAGCGCCGTACTTGCGAGCACGTGCCGTCGACCGATTCGCGGTCCGAGCCGACGATGGCCACCGCGATCATGGTGCGCTGCCACTTGTCTTGGTAATCCACTTCAGCCACGGAGACGTTGAAGCGGCTGCGGAGCCTCTCCTTCAAACTTTTGAGGACGAAGCGCTTCTCTTTCAGCGAAGAAGAGCCGGGAATTAGAAGATCGACGGTCAATACCTTGACCAACATCGCGACTCGTCGCGGTTAGACCACGCGGGCTTTTTCCTCCACCACGAACGCTTCGATGATGTCGCGCTCGACGAAGTCGTCGAAGCCGGACACACCGATACCGCACTCGAAGTTTTGCGCCACTTCGCGCACGTCTTCCTGGAAGCGCTTGAGCGAGCTAATCTTGCCCTTGTTGATGACTTCCCCGTTGCGAAGCACGCGGGCACTGGCGTTGCGCTGCATGTTCCCTTCCACCACCATGCAGCCGGCGATGGTGCCGAGCTTCGAAACCCGGAAGATCTTGCGCACTTCGGCGCGGCCGAGCACGCGCTCGACAAACACCGGCTCGAGCATGCCCTTGAGCGCCTTGTCGATGTCTTCGATAGCCTCGTAGATGATCTTGTAGCTGCGAACCTCGATGCCCTTGAGCTTGGCGATGTCCTTCGCTTTGGGCGTCACCTTGGTGTTGAAGGCGATGATCACGGCGTTGGTGCTCTGTGCCAGCAGCACATCCGACTCCGACACGGCGCCCACACCGGCGTGCACCAAGCTGATCTTGATGCCTTCGACGTTCATGGGTGTCAAGCTGTCGCGCAGCGCTTCCATCGAGCCGTTGGTGTCCGCCTTCAGAATAACGTTGAGCTCCTTCACCACGCCGGTCTGGATCTGCGCGTACAGCTCCTCGAGCGTCAGCGCCTTGGTGGGCTGAAGCTCCTTCTTGCGCGTCGCTTCCTGGCGCTTCAGTGCCACTTCGCGCGCCTCGCGCTCGTTCTTCACGGCGATGAACTGCTCGCCCGCTTCGGGCATGCCGTCGGCGCCCAGCACGACCACCGGAACCGACGGGCCCGCTTCGCGCAGCGACTTGCCGGTGTGGTCGAAGAGCGAGCGCACCTTGCCGTATTCGTTGCCGACCACGAACACGTCGCCGATGCGCAGCGTACCCTGCTGCACCAGTACCGTGATCAAGATGCCGCGCCCTTCTTCCTTGCGCACCTCGACCACGACGCCTTGCGCGCGCGCGGTCGGGTCCGCCTTGAGCTCGGCGAGTTCGGCTTGCAAGAGAATCATCTCGAGCAGCTTGTCGATGTTCTTGCCGGTCTTGGCCGACACTTCCACCGACACCACCTCACCACCGTAGCCTTCGACCAGCACACTCTGCTGCGCGAGCTGCTGCATCAGTCCCGCCGCGTTGGCGGTCGGCAAGTCGGTCTTGTTCATGGCGACGATCATCGGCACCTTGGCGGCGCGCACGTGGTTGATGGCCTCGATGGTCTGCGGCATGACGCCGTCGTCGGCGGCCACCACCAAAACGACGATGTCGGTGCTCTTGGCACCGCGCGCCCGCATGGCGGTGAACGCTTCGTGGCCCGGCGTGTCGATAAAGGTGATCTTGCCGTTGGGCGTGGTCACGTCGTAGGCACCGACGTGCTGCGTGATCCCGCCGGCTTCGCCGGCCGCGACGTTGGCCTTGCGGATGTAGTCCAAGATCGACGTCTTGCCGTGGTCGACGTGGCCCATCACGGTGACGACGGGCGCGCGCGTGATCAACTTGGCCGGATCGACGGGTGCGTCGAGCTTGAGCTGGGTTTCGCCGAAGGACGCTTCCACATCCACGCGGCGACCCATTTCTTCCGCCACCAATTCGATGGTGTCGCGGTCGAGCGAGCTTTGCGAATCGGCCTGAATGTCGAGCTGCGAGATGCGCGTCAAAATGTCGTCGCCGGAAACACCGAGCGCATAGCCGAGCTCGGCCGGTGTGGAGCCTTCCTGCACGCGCACCGGCGGTTGATTGCTGGTCTCGGCATCCGGACGCGTCTTACGACGCTTGGTCTTGCGCGTCGTCTCCATCTTGGCCAGCGTGCGGCGCACGCTTTCGCGCACTTGCTCGGCATCGCTGACCTTGCTGTGCGCGTGGCCGTGGCGCTTGTGCTCTTCCTCCGCCTCGACCCACGCTTGCACTTGGTCGGCGGGCGTGTCGGGATCCATTTGGATGAGGGGAGCGACCTCCGCCCGTTCCAGCTCGTCGAGCGCGGTCAGCTTCTTCGGCTTGGGCGGTGCGGGCGGCTTCGACGGGGCGGCAGCGGGTGCCCCCTTCTTTTCTTCGTGCTTGGCCGGCTTCGCCTCTTCCT
>JAICFA010000267.1 GCA_025923935.1 Candidatus Krumholzibacteriia bacterium | reverse complement strand
GAGCGCCCATGATGCCGCCACCCGGGTGCGCGCCCGAGCCGCACAGCCACAGATGCTTCACCGGGGTCTTGTAGCGCGACCAGCCTTGCACGGGCCTCAAGAAGAGCAGCTGCTCCAATGACAGCTCACCTTGGAAGATGTTCCCTTCGGTGAGCCCGATCTCGTGCTCGAGGTCCCACGGTGTGAGGACTTGGCGGTGCAGGATCGATTCCTTGAGTCCGGGGCAATACTCCGCCAGCGTGTCGACGACGGTGTCGCCGAATTCTTCGCGGCGCTGGGGCCAGGTCTCGGCGCCTGCGCGCAGGTTGTACGGGGCGTACTGCACGAAGATCGACATGACGTGCTTGCCCGGCGGCGCCACGGTGGGGTCGACGAGCGACGGCACCACCACGTTGAGATAAGGACGTCGCGAGAACTCGCCGTACTTGGCGTCGTCGTACGCACGCTCCAAATAGTCGAGCGAGGGGGCAATGGCGATGTCGCCGCGGACGTGCACGCCGTCGCCGGGGCGGCAGGTGAAATCCGGGAAGCGATCGAGAGCGAGGTTCACCTTGCCCGAGCTGCCGCGATACTTGTAGCGCTTGACCTGCTCGGTAAACTCACCGTCGAAGAAATTCTCTCCCACCAGCGACAAGAAGGTGCGGCGCGGGTCGGCGTTGGAAATGACGGTCTTGGCGACGATCTCGTCGCCGTTGTCGAGCACCACGCCCTTGGCACGACCGTGGCGCACCAGCACGCGCGCGACCTTGACGCCGGTTCTGATTTCGGCGCCGTGATGCTGGGCCGCATTGGCGATGGCTTGGCTCACTCCGCCGGTGCCGCCCTTGGAGAATCCCCACGAGCGAAACGCCCCGTCGATCTCACCCATGTAGTGGTGCAAGAGCACGTACGCGGTACCGGGCGAGTGCACACCCAAGAAGGTACCGATGATGCCGCTGCACGACATCGGTGCCAGCAATTGATCCGACTCGAACCACATGCGCAGAAAATCCACGCCACTCATGGTGAGCAGCTGCGCGTGCAGCTCCATCATCTCGGGGCCGAGCTCGCGCAAGCGACCGGCCAAATTCAAAAGCCGGTTGATCTCGTTGGGATTCATCGACCCGAGCACGGGCGGTGGATTGTCGATGATGTGCTTCACGAAGAAGCTCATCTTGCTCATCGAGAGTGCAAACTCGGGATAGATCTCCGCGTCTTTCTTGCTGAAGCGTGAGACTTCGCGTCTTGTCCTATTGGGGTCCGACCAACGTACGAGTCCAGGTCCCTCAAGGTGCGGCGTGAACGAGCACTCGAGCGGAATGAGCTGCATGCCGTGCTTGGTGAGCTCGAGCTCGCGGATGATGTGCGGGCGAAAGAGACTCACCACGTACGAGCACACCGAGAACTTGAAGCCGGGATAGACCTCTTCGGTGACGGCGGCGCCGCCGATGACGGGGCGCTGCTCCAACACCAACACGCGCCGTCCGGCCTTGGCGAGATACGCCGCGGTTACGAGACCGTTGTGGCCCGCGCCGATAATAATGGCGTCGTACTTCGCCATTACTTGCGCTTGCGCTCGGGATTGAAGAACGGCGTGTCGGTGACGGTGGCCTTCACCGTGCGGCGCTCGTACTCGACGGTGACTTCGAAGCGCACTTCCGTGCCGGGAGCGGTGTGCTCGCGCGCCAGTGTTGCCAGCGCGAGATTCTTTTTGAGCAACGGCGACCACGCGCCGCTGGTGGCTTGTCCGATGAACGCACCGCGCACGTCGTATACCGGGCGCGAGTCGCGCCAGGCGCCGGGGTGAACTTCGGGCGGGAGCTTGTGCGCGCGGAACAGCGCCTCCGTCTCATTCCAATCGATGTCGAGCCCGACGATCTTGCGAATCGGTCCCAGCACCTGCTCGCTCGCCAGCGCATCCGAGCCGATGCAGCCGTGATTGGTGCTCACCATCCAACCCAAACCGAGCTCGAACGGTGTCGACATGCGCGATGGAATCATGCAGCGCAGCGACGAGTAGTAATCGATGCCGTTCAAAATGAAGCCGGCTTCGACGCGCGTGACGTCCATCGCATCCAGTCCCGCCGGTTCCAGTCCATACGCGCGGCCAACGTTGTACAAGGCGTCGTACACCTCGAGCGCGTCGTCGTTGGTCATCCAGATCTCGTAGCCCAAGTCGCCGGTGTAGCCGGTGCGCGACACGATTACGTCCGCTTGGCCGATCTGGCCCCGCGTCAGCCGGAAGAATCCCAGCTTTTCCACCGCACCGCCGGTGCACGCGTTGACGACGTCGCGCGACGTCGGCCCTTGGATCGACAACGCGGCGATGGCATCGCTCACGTCTTCCATTGAAACGTCGAAGCCGCGCGCAGTGCGCGCGAGCCAGTGCCACGCGGGCTCCGATGACGTGACGCGGAAGTCGATCTCGCCCAAGCGCGCGACGGTGCCGTCGTCGATCATCTTGCCGTGGTCGTCGCACCAGCAGACGTAATAGACCTGCCCAATCTTGAGCTTGCGAATGTCGCGCACCATGACGCGCGCGAGGAAGCGCGCCGCATCCGGTCCGTTGACGTCGTACTTGTAGAGCGGGGTGACGTCGATCAACCCGCACGCGTGGCGGAACGCGAAGTACTCGCGGTCGTGCGTGGTGTCGTACGAGCGGACGGCGTAGTACCCTGCCCAGTCCTTGTAGAACAGGCTGACGCAGTGCGCGGAGGTACGCGGGTGAAAGGGTGTCGCGATCGGCATTGAACCCGCCGGACGGCGGTTTGGTTATCGGCCCCGGGCTATAAAGACGCGCCAGAATAGCCCAAGCGCGATGGGACTCGCAATCGCCGATTGGACCGGGAGCTAACCCTATCCTGGGGCGAGGCTTAAAGCCCATCCTCCATTACCAGATAAAAAAGTCTATTTATGCGTTGACGGACGGCTTCCGCCTGGCTAGACTAAGTATCGGAGTAATTGATCTTCTAATATTGAGAGGCTCATCATGATCCATTCACCTACCTGTCAGCATGCTCTGCGGGCCCTCATCTATCTCGCCGACAAGAGTGCACCTGGACCCGTGCTGGTCCGCGAGATCGCGGAGGCGGCCGACGTCCCCCATCCGTCGCTCGCCAAGATTTTGCACTCGCTGCGCGGGCGTGGGCTCGTGAAGTCGACCAAAGGTCCGGGCGGCGGCTATCAGCTGGCCCGACCGGGCAATCAAGTGCGCGTGGTCGACGTCATTGAAGCGGTGGACGGCCGCGTGGAGCTCGCCGACGTTTGTGTCCTCGGACTCGACACGTGCAGCGACGATGCGCCGTGCGCGCTGCACGATGTGTGGAAGCTCTTTCGCAACCACTACGCCGATACCTTGTCGCGCATGACCCTCGACGACGCCGCCCGCATCTTGCGCGCCAAACGGGCGCAGCGCAGCGGTGTGCGCATCGCATAAAGGAGAAACGCCATGTTGAATTTCAACGTCATCATCGTGACCACCGACCTGTCGGAGTATTCTCTGCGCGCGCTTCCCTATGCCGTGGGCTTGGCAGAGCGCTTCGACGCAGAGCTCAAAGTCGTGTGCGTGGCCGAGCCCGCGATCCAAGTGTCCGATGTCGCCTTTCTCGGCATCGATCCCGTTCTCAGTCGACGCCAACACATCGAAGTCGTGACCGACGCTCTCGCTAAGATCGTCGCCGACCTGCCCGACACCGTCGACGTCGAGGCCAAGGTGCTCGACGGCCACCCGGTCGATCAAATCGTCGACTTTGCGAAATCGATCAACGCCGATCTCATTGTGTCGTGCACGCACGGTCGCACCGGCTTTTCGCATGTGCTCATGGGCAGCACCGCGGAAGCGCTGGTCCGCAAGTCTCCGTGCCCGGTGTTGACGCTGAAGCAGCCCATGATGGTTGCAGCCGTCCAGCACGGCGGCTG
>JAICFA010000266.1 GCA_025923935.1 Candidatus Krumholzibacteriia bacterium | reverse complement strand
GGAGCGGTACGCGCGAGCACTACGTCTATACGTCCGGGCCCGATCCGTACAATCCGGCGCTGACGTATCGTGTCTTCGCGCGCAAGTTCACCAACGCGCTCGTGCTGGTGAGAATGCTGCCCGACGGCTCGGTGGTGGATGACCGCAGCATCACGACGGTTCCTTTGCCGGGAGCGTTCCGGCCTCTGCGGCAAGACGGCACCCTGGGATACATCACCAATCAAGTGCGAATTCGCAACAACGAGGCGCTGATCCTCATTCCCGAAGTGCAAACGGGCGTGGACTACTAGGAACAACGAGACCCCACTGGCCAAGGGTGTGACGCGCGGCAGGTAATGGCCGCGTGTCACACCCCGTCATCGACAGGGAGGAGCCACTGCGAGTTCAATTTTGCAAACAATCGGGTTGGCCGTGACACGCTCCGTCTGACTCAAACGATCTTTCGATAGCACCTGCCATCTCGCAACGGTTTGGCGAGATTTACGCTCCCACATAGTCGGGTTATCACTAACCACAAACACGCGCGCTGTGTCTTACGACGCCGTAGGTGTCCACCGTGACGACTTACGAGGTCGTATGACCCCCGACGCAGGGAGCATCCCAATGCCACACCGACTCCATGCGATCTCGAGCCGCTGCGCCGTCGGCTGCTTGATGTTACTCAGCGTTGCTGCGACCGGCTGTTCCGACGACGTTTCCGTCGGTGGACCCGAATACGTCGCCTTCACCAACCCCGGCGGTTGTGTTACCGACCTCGTTTGTCCGCCGGGGCAAGAATGCGTCAACGGGACCTGCCGGCCCATTGCCCCCGCGCTTCGCCCGCACATTCAAGTCGCTCTCATGATGCTGCGCGGCCCGCTCGACGCCAACGAGACCAACTGGATGGCGACGCGCTACGACCTGTTCATCGGCGGTGCACGCCCCGATGAGATCCGCGCCATCAATCCCAACGCGCGCGTCTTCGACTACATCTTGACGCGCTACCACGTCTACGACACCGGCGAGCGGACTGCGGCGCAATGGGCCGTCGCCCACGGCTACGATCCGGAGGATTTCTACCTCCACTTTCGCGAGAACGTGACCCTGCCGACGTGGGAGGGAAGAGTCATCGTGCCCGGATTTCCCGCCGGCATGGTGCCCGGATACAACCCGGGTGGCCCCAATGCATCCGCCACCCAGCGCTCGCAGTCACGCGTCGTCGGCTACTACTACGCGGGCAGTCCCACCCCGCTGTGCTTCGCCAACATCGCTCACCCGGGCTTTCGTCAATTCTTGGCCGAGCGCACCGAGGCACTCATCGACGGCACCTGGTATTTCAATCAAGAGTTCGGGCTCGGGCCGCTCGACGGTGTCCTCTTCGACGAAGCGCTCTACTATCCGCTCTTCCAAGAAGGCAAGCTCGACAAGTCGACGGAATATTGGGGGATTCCGATGAACGACGCGCACCCCTACGCGGCGGCGCTCGCGAATCTGTACCCGTTCATGTCGGAAACGGTGGGAACGCTAGTCGGCGAGACCGTCGACGTCATGCCGAACTATGGGCACGTGATGTTTCTCAACTATCCCAACCCCGCGGCGGCCGTCGTGCAAACGACGACGCCGTGGATTTTGGGCGAGGTGTGGCTTACCCACACCGGTGCGTCCACGCCGACCTCCGGCGGCAATCGCTGCATCACCTACGAGAAGGACTACGTGAACGCGGTGCGCGACATCGTGGATCAGACTCGTTTGGGTGGCCGGCGGGTGCTGGGTGCACGCGACACCTCGAACGGAATGCTGGGTACCGAGCGCGGCAAGATTTTCACCCTCGGTCTCTATTATCTGTTCCACAATCCAAACACCTACTACGCGTACGAGACGGTGGACCAGCTCAACGCGCACGTGTCGACGTGGACCTGGAATCCCGCGGTGGATTACAACATCGGCCAGCCCGCGACGATTCCGGCCAACACGGTGGACTTCGAGGGACGGGCCAACACGCGGGAGCACTACATCTATGCGTCCGGCGCCGATCCCTACAATCCCGCGCTCACGTATCGCGTGTTCGCCCGCAAGTTCACCAATGCGCTCGTGCTGGTGAAGATGCTGCCCGACGGTTCGGTGGTGGATAATCGCAGCACCACGACGCATTCGCTGCCGGGCGCGTTCCGTCCCCTCATGCAGGACGGCACGCTGGGTGGCATCATGCTGGAGGCGAGCATCCGGAACAACGAGGCGTTGATTCTCATCCCCGAAGTGCAGACGGGAGTCGAGTATTAGCCGAGCTAGTCAGGGGTGTGGCGCGCGGCTATAATTGCCGCGTGTCACCTCCGATCATCGTCACCGGCGGGGCCGGCTTCATCGGCAGCAACCTCGTAGCCGCGCTCAACCGGCGCGGCCACGAGGTCGTGGTCGTCGATCATCTCGACGACGACTTGAAGCGTCGCAATATCGAGCGGCTTCGCATTCACGATTACCTCGACAAGACAGAGTTTCGCGAGCGTCTGCATTCTGGAAAAGCGCCCAAGGCGACTGCCGCCTTCCACCTGGGTGCGTGCAGCTCCACCACCGAGACCAACGAAGCCTACCTGCGCGACAACAACACCGACTACACGCAGGAGCTGTGCCAGTGGTCGCTGCGCAACGGCGCACGCTTCATCTATGCGTCCAGTGCCGCCACCTATGGCGACGGCTCGCGGGGGTATTCCGACGACGACTCGGTAACACCGACGTTGGAGCCGCTGAACCTCTACGGCGCCTCCAAGCAGTGGTTCGACCTGTGGGCGTTGAAGACGGGAACACTCACGCAGATCGCCGGCATCAAGTATTTCAACGTGTACGGACCGTGGGAAGACCACAAGGGCGACATGCGCTCGCTGGTCAACAAGGCCTACGCGCAGGTGGCCCGCGAGGGCGAGATGGGGCTCTTCAAGTCGTACCGGCCGGATTTTAAGGACGGCGAGCAGAACCGCGACTTCATCCACGTCGACGACGCGGTGGCGGTCACCTTGTTTTTTCTCGACCGACCGGACGTCCACGGTCTATACAACTGTGGGACCGGGGTGGCGCGCACCTGGATCGACTTGGCGAAGGCGCTCTTCGCCGCCATGGGACTGCCGCCGCGCATCCGGTTCATCGATATGCCCGAAGCGATTCGCGACAAATACCAGTACCACACGCAGGCCGACATGACGAAGCTGCGCCGCGCGGGGTATTCCGCTCCGTTCCTATCCATTGAAGACGGCGTGCGCCGCTACGTGCACGAGCACCTGCAGCCGCAGTCGGCCCGCTAGCGCGTCGATGGCCAGCCCGATCGCTCCCAAGACTCGTGTCGGATTGGTAGGCGCCGGCTATGTGGCCGCGCACCATCTGCGCGCGCTGAATGCGCTGCCGTTCATCGAAGTGGTCGGCATTTGCGACCGCGATCGTGCGCGCGCCGAGGCGTTGGCGAAGAAATTCCGAGCGGGTGCGGTGTACTCGGACCTCGCCTCCATGGCGGCCGCCAAGCCCGACGTCATCCACATCTGCACCCCGCCCGAATTCCACTGCCCGCTTGCACTGCAAGCGATCGACATGGGCTGCCACGTGTTCGTCGAGAAGCCCATGGCGGAGACGGTGGAGGAGTGCGACCAAATGATCGAGCACGCGCGCGCCCGCGGGGTCACGCTGTCGATCAACCACTCCGATCGCTTCGATCCGGTGGTGCTGGAAGCGATTCGCATCGCGCGCTCGGGTGCGGTCGGCGAGGTGACCGCGGTGCATAACATCCGCAGCTCGGATTATCCGACGTACGCGGGCGGGCCGCTGCCGCAGCCGTATCGGCAGGGCTCGTACCCGTTTCGCGACCTGGGCGTGCACAGCATGTACCTGATCGAGTCGTTCATCGGCGAGGTGCAAACGCTCGATGTCCATTATTACG
>JAICFA010000265.1 GCA_025923935.1 Candidatus Krumholzibacteriia bacterium | reverse complement strand
GCAGCATCTCCTCGGCGTTCACCTGCAAGTTTTCCAGCGCCTGGCGAATCTCCTCGGGACTCATCTTCTCCATCGCCTTGCGCAGCTCGTCCATGTACTTGTTGAGCTCTTCGGAGTCGATCTCATCCATCAGCTGGCGAATCTCTTCCAGCTTCTCGCCGATTTGCTGCGACGTCATCTCGTTGTCGGAAAGCTCCTGCAGCGTCTTGTCGAGCGACTCTTTCACTTCGCCCAGCTTCTGCTCGACGGCTTTCTGCGTTTCGGCGGCCTTGTCGAGCTCCTTCTTCTGCGCCCAGTCCATCTTTTCCGTCTTGGTGAACTCGCGCTGCAGTTTCTCCAGCTGCTCACTGAGCTTGCGGGTGTCCTCCACCGCGCTCTCCATCGCTTCGGCGCGCGCCGTTTCTTCCTCACGCGCGTTGTCGTAGATCTCCGAGATGGTCGGGACCGTCAGGCGGAAGACTTCGCTGCGCGCCACTCCCGGTCCGGTGACGGTGTTGTTGTCCGCCACTTCGATGAAGTACTCGATCGAGTTGCCGGGGAAGAGCTGCACCGCCGCCAAGTCCCAGCGGTGCGCGACCGCGACTTCGCGCTTGCCGCGCTGCTCACCCAGCTGGAGTTGGTTGGCGCGGAACGACTCCTCGCCCGACTTGCGCCAATGAATCGACGCGCGCGCGAGCCCATAGTCGTCGGCGGCCACGAAGCCCACGTCGACCGTTTGCGCGCGCGGCATGGGAATGTCCTCGCCCGGTTCGAGCACGTCGACGGTGGGCGCGCGGTCCTGGAACACTTCCACCGTGTAGGTGAGCGGGTCGCGGGTCGCAAATCCCAACGAGTCTTCCAGCAGCACGCGATACTTGCCGTCGGCCAACGCGGCGAAATCGAAGGTGATGTCGCGGCCGGCGTACTGGACCGCCTGTTTGGGCTTCTCATCGAACTGCACCCACGCGCCCTTGAGCGAGTTGTTGCTGCGCGCTTCGACCTTCACGTGCGTGCCTTCCAGCGCCTGGATGTTGCCCGCACTCTCGTCCAGGGTCGTTGCCGGCTCGCCGGTGTACTTGGGCGGCGTCAAGGTGACGCGCACCTCGGTGAGGATCGGCTCGTGCACCACCGTGATGGTGTAGGTCGAGCTCCGGTAGTCCTCCGCTTCGAAACGGTACGTCGTGGTATTGCGGATGTCCTTGAAGGTGTAGTCGTAGCGGTCGAAAGCCGAGCCCGCGTGCGCAACCCCGGCGGTGCGCGTGGTGGCTTCGCTCTTCCAGAAATCGTTGGAGAGGTTGAAGGCGACCTGCACGGGTTTGTCGCTGCGCCCGAGGTCGAGCCCGCTCACGGTGACGTCGCTGCCCGCGAGCACCGTGACGTTGCCCGGCTGCGCAAAGATGTTCGGATGGTGCGCAATCGCGGCCCCGCTCGCCGGCGAAAACACGCGGCGGCCGGCTTCGGTGACGATGTCGGGCTTGATGAGCGCCACGCCCAAGAGCACGACCAATCCCGCCAGCGCCAACGGCAGGAGCGACAGATGCCGCCGGTTCAAAAAGATCGCGCGAACTTGCAACCCGGAGAGCTGCTCCACGGCTTGCCGGATGACCTCCTTGACGAGGTCGGGCGAGTACTTGCGCGTCGCGGAGTCGTCGTTGCTGAACTCGAAACCGGCGCGCACCATCTCTTGCAGATCCTTGCGGCGCTCGATCTCGGCGGCGAGCTGGTTCAAGCGCGGCATGCGCGCGATCGGCCACACCACGAAATAGCCGAAGACGAGTGCGGCGATCGCAATGGTGATGCGAGCGACCCACGTCGACGTGGCCAGGCTGGGCGTGTCGACGATCGCAGTCCACACCACCACCATGAGCAGCACCCACGACATCGTGGCCAAGAACGCCACCATGCCGGACGCGGCGTGCAGCCCGGCCGTGCGCCACAGAATCGATCGCAAGTATCCGCGCAGCGTATCGTGTCCGCTCATGCCATTCCCCTCTACATCATGACGTGTCGGGTGATTGCGTACACCAGCACGTTGATCGCCATTTTCATGGCGAGCTCGCGCTTCTCCGGTGTGTCGTGATGAACCTCGGCGTCCGCCAGCCCGTCGCCGATGTCGGACTCATAGACGTAATAAATGACGACGCGGTCGTCGATGACGACGGCGAATCCTTGCGGGGGCTTCTTATCGTGCTCGTGGATCTTTGGCAGTCCCGGAAGGTCGTAGAAGCTGTGATAGATCGGATGCTCGTTCGAAAGCTCTTCGAAGGGCTGGCCCGGGAATAGATCGCGCACCATCGCGCGCACCGACGGGTCGAGCCCATAGCTGTCGTTGATGAAGAGGAATCCGCCGTCTTCCAAATACGCGCGCAGCGCTTCGCGCTCTTCGTTGGTCAACTTGATGGTGCCGTGCCCCGTCATGTAGAGGAACGGGTAGGCGCGCAGGTTTTCGTCGGTGAGGGCGAGGACCTTCTCTTGCTTGATGGTTCGAATTCCGGTGCGACGCTCGAACTCGCCGAGCCAGTTGGGAATCGAGGAGGGGTTGTTGTACCAGTCTCCGCCTCCCCCATACTTCACCCGGGCCACCCGGACCCCATATTCCTCGGCGGGGTCGCCCTTAGCCGCTTGCGAGCGCGCCGGACTCGGGAGGGCGGCCACGAAAAGCGCTACCCACACCCAACTCCCGAATCTGTTCTTTAGTCCCATCTGCATGAGTTAACTCGCTGTCGTCCATTATAGTTACTTGCCGAATCGAAAGCAAAGCCGGGCGCGGCGCGCGCAGCCCCGCGCGCGGACGTTCTCCCCCAACGACTTGCACGTTGCGTGCCCCTGTAAGTCCACCTACTATTCAAACGCCAAACGAGCGGGCACGGTGCCCGGAATTCTCGGGAATTCACGACCACGATACGGACTATACGGCAATCATGAAGCACAGTTGGAAACTCTTGATCATCGGACTGGCGATCGTCGCCGGTTGCGGTCACGACCGCGAACTGCTGGGCGATCCGGTGCCCGAGCCCGAGCCGCAATACTCAGAGCGCGACACGGACTCGGAGAAGTTCGACGATTACGACCAAGGCACGGTTGCCCCCGAGGACAGCCTCGCCATGTTCTCCGACCTCCGCTTCTACGGCGGGTGGTACGAGCTTTATCCGTACGGCTGGGTGTGGCGGCCAATCGTGGTGACCGGATGGATGCCGATGACCAACGGCCACTGGGCGTGGACCTCATACGGGTGGATGTGGCTCTCGTACGACACGTTTCCTGACGTCACCTATCACTACGGCTATTGGACCTACGACATGGCGCTCGGCTGGGTCTGGGTGCCGGATACCATTTGGGCGCCGGTGCGCTGCGATTGGTACCTGCACGATGAGTACATCTCGTGGTGCCCGCTGCCGCCCGACAACGTCCGCTACCGGGATCCCTGGGATAGCGATGCCATCAATCCGTGGGTGACCGTGCCGGCGCGTAAGTTCAAGGACACGCAGGTCGCACAGTATCGGGTGCCCGCGAAATTCAAATCGGCAACGAGCGATAGCTACAAACGCCGTGAGCCGCCCGATCCCAAATTGATCGAGCGCAGCACGGGCCAGCCGCTCATCGTCACCGACGTCCAGCTCGACCAACCGCTCACCGGCTCCTCGGTGCCGACGCGCATCGTTCTGCCACCCGATGAGCAGGCCATTGTCGACCGCGAGCGTTCCGGATCGCAATTCAAGTCCTCCGGCGACCGTCCGGCCTCCAAGCCGGCGCGCGATGACGACGGCACCAGCAACGACCAACAGAAGGACAAGTCGAACCCACCCGCGAAGAAGGAAGAGCCTTCCAAGTTCAAAGAACGTGCGAAGGACAAAGACTCGTCGTCGGACAAGAAGTCGGAGTCATCCAAGAAAGACGGTGGGAAATCGAAAGGTAAGTAGGCCTGGCGCACCGCTCTCCAGCGATGTAGACTAATGT
>JAICFA010000264.1 GCA_025923935.1 Candidatus Krumholzibacteriia bacterium | reverse complement strand
GGCGCGCGCGGGGATGGCGTTACCAGCTGGACGGCATGGTTTGACGAGTTGGTTGCTTTGGGGCGGGCGACGGAGGTTCGCGGGGTTGGTAGGGTTACCTGCCTGTGGGTCGCCGCAGAGCGCGCCGCCCAAGTTCGGGCGTCGATCCCGGGCTCTGAGACTACGAAAGCGGTCCGGGTGCCCGAACAACACGTGGTCGCCGTACGTTCACCGGAAGAAGCGCTGATCGAAGTCGTGCGGTCAAGACTAGAGATGCTCGGTCCGGTTCGTGTTTCCGATATCGCGACAAGTATGTCAGTCCCCGAATCGTCGATTCACATCGCGTTGGCCGCGCTGGAGTCGGAAGGCTTCGTGGTGCAGGGCAAATTCACGCCCGGAACGACCGAAATCGAATGGTGCGAGCGGCGTTTGCTCGCGCGCATCCATCGCGCCACCATTGCGCGTCTGCGTCGCGAGATCGAACCGGTCACGCAGGCCGACTTCATGCGTTTCTTGTTCGGGTGGCACGGTTTGGGCTCGGATCGCGAAGGCGCGCACCATGTGCGCGTCGTACTGGAGCAGTTGGAGGGATTCGACGCCTCGGCAGCGGCGTGGGAGTCGGACATCTTGCCGGCGCGCGTACGCGACTACGATCCGTCGTGGTTAGATGCGTTGTGCATGTCGGGGAGTATCGTTTGGGGACGTTTCCGCGTTCCACCGCGCAGCGACGCCAAGCGCTCCACCACACCCATCAAGACCACGCCCTTGTCGCTGGTGAGCCGCGAGCATCTGGACACGTGGCGTCACTTCGCCAGCGCGGCTCCGGAAGCGCCGGCCAGTGCGCCGGCTCGACAGGTGCTGGACGCACTCACCACGCGTGGAGCCTTATTCTTCGACGAGCTGGTGCGTGCGACCGGGCTCCTGCGCGTCCAAACGGAAGAAGCGATCGCAGAGCTCGTCGCTTCGGGTGATGTGACATCGGATGGATTCTCGGGATTACGTGCATTGCTGGTCGATTCGAAGTATCGCACCAATCGCTGGCGCAGCCGTGGAGCGAATGCGTACACCATGGAATCGGGCGGCCGTTGGTCGATTCTGCGCGCCGCTTCTGCGGGCGCGGAGTTGAATGACGCCGACATCGAGGTGTGTGCGCGCGTAATGTTGAACCGCTACGGGGTGGTGTTTCGACGGCTCGCAGATCGCGAGACGCTATCACCACCGTGGCGCGATCTCGTGCGGGTATATCGCCGGCTGGAAGCGCGCGGAGAGATTCGCGGCGGCCGCTTCGTCGACGGGGTGTGGGGCGAACAGTTCGCAGTCATCGAAGCGGTGGCGGAGCTGCGCGCGACGCGCCGCCGTAAAACGTCGGGCGAATCGGTTTCCATCAGCGCTTCGGACCCGCTCAACCTCACCGGCATTCTCACGCCGGGCGACCGCATCGGTGCCTTGGCGGGAAATCGGATTCTCTACCGTGACGGCGTTCCCATCGCCGTCAAAGAAGGCGGCGAAGTGCGCATGCTGGCCGCCGCGCACGACGAACGCTGGGCCATCGAAAAAGCCTTGGTGTCGCGTCCGGTTCCACCCAGCTTGCGCCCGTACCTCGGAAAGGGCGTTCGGAAGTAAGAAAAGCCCGCCGCCGCGTGATTCTGCTCCTTTGGTTACGTCCTATGGTCCAAGCACCCCTTGCGTACGCGAGGCCCGTAACCAAAGGAATCCGCCATGCCCAACGCCCAACGAGCTTTCCGCTTCGCTGTCTTCTCCATACTGACGATTCTCGGCGCCGGAACCGCGCGCGCCGACTGGCTTGCCGACGGCAATTCGCTCGCCTCGGGCGCTTTGGGCGCGATTCGATCGGCCGTCGTTCCGGACGGATTCGGTGGTGCCATCGTAGTGTGGCGGGACTTTCGCAACTTCAACGCCGATATCTACGTGCAACGCATCGATGGGTCGGGAAACCTGATTTGGGGCCCATTCGGTACGCCCGTCGTCACGCTCTCGGGCACGCAAGACTATCCGGCAGTCCTCACCGACGGGTTGGGGGGCGCCATTGTGACGTGGCACGACGCACGGAGCGGCAACAACGATATCTATGCGCAGCACTTTGCGGCCAACGGCCTGCCCATGTGGACGGTGAACGGCATTCCCATTTGCGTACAGCCGGGGTCCCAGTTGTTCCCCCAAATTGCTTCCGATGGTAACGGCGGTGCTGTCATCACGTGGATGGACGTTCGCGCGGGCAGTTACGACATCTACGCACAGCGCGTCACTTCGGCGGGCGCCATCCAGTGGCTGGCGAATGGACTCCTCATCTGCAACGCGGCGGGCGACCAGTACAATCCCGTGATCATTGCCGATGGCGTAGGCTTCACCATCATTTCGTGGTTTGACTACCGCAGCGGGAACGAAGACATATACGTCCAGCGCGTCAACAACTTGGGCGCTGGGTTATGGACCAGCAACGGCGTGGCACTGACAACGAATTCGTCGACGCAGTGGTATCCGAGTATCGTCTCGGACGGTGCGAACGGTGCCATTGTCGCGTGGTCCGAACTGCGCAACGGCACGTACGATATCTTCGCCTCGCGCATCGACGCGGCGGGGCTCATTCAGTGGGCCTTCAACGGCAACTCGGTAACCAGCGCGACGGGACATCAAGGCGGCGCGTTCCCTCCGTCGATCGTGGCCGACGGGACTGGTGGGGCCATCATCGCATGGCACGACGGACGTGACGGCCTGGCGAATCATGTTTATGCGCAGCGTATGAGTTCTTTCGGGACTTCGCTGTGGACGCCCGATGGCATCCCCGTTTGTACCGCTCCCGATGCACAAGGATATCCCACGTTGATTTCCGATGCAGGGGGCGGAGCCGTGATTGCATGGCACACGGCGACCGGGGCGTTCCTCGACGCGCGCGCGCAGCACATCAATGCGTCAGGCGTTGCGCAATGGGCTGCCAGCGGCATCGAGCTCGCACCTGGCCCCGGCAATCAAGAGAACGCAAGGATCGTTTCCGACGGAGCCAGCGGGGCGATTGTCGCGTGGGAAGATAGTCGTTCCGGCGCTTCGCGACCGCATGCGCAACGTATCGAAACGCGCCACGGTTTCTGGGGCCGGCCGGAGCCGAATGTCGATGCGGTTGCGGATATCCCCAACGACCAGGGCGGCAAGGTCAAGGTGAACTGGGATGCGAGCGGTCACGATGTGTTCGGCACCGAATCGATTACGCACTATTCCATCTGGCGCGCCACCGATGAAGCAAGCGCACTCGCGGCCATCGCGAACGGTGTCGCCGTGCGTCGCCCGTCCGAGCTCCCGCAGAATGCGCCGACGGACTACTACTGGGAATGGGTGGGGACTCAAGACGCGCACTATCGTACGCACTACACCTTCAGTGCGTCGACGCGCAGCGACTCCACCGTACAAGACAACGGCGACGCGGCCTTCTTCGTGAGCGCGCACACCGCCGATCCCACGGTATTCTTCGACTCCAACGTGATGATCGGCCACTCCGTCGACAACCTGGCGCCGGCGGCACCACTGGCGCTGATCGCACAGCGCGCGGGTGCCGACGTGCTCTTGCGCTGGAATCGCGTGCGCGTCCCCGACCTGCGCGACTACGCGGTGTACCGCGGGACTTCGACCGGTGTGACGGCCGTGCCCATCAACTTTCTTTCGTCGTCCGTCGACACGATCATGGTCGATCCGGGTGCGCCACCCAGCGCGCTCTATTACATCGTGACCGCCAACGACGTGCACGACAATCAAGGCGCTGCCTCGAACGAAGCAAGTGTGGCCGCGACTACCGACGCGGGGGGCACGCCGTCGATTCGCGCGCTCACCGTCTTGCAGAACTATCCGAATCCGTTCGCAGGCTCGACCGACCTCTCGATCGGTTTGCCGGGTTCCGGCGACGTTTCGATCGAGGTCTACGACGTTGCGGGCCGCAGAGTGCGCAGCGAG
>JAICFA010000263.1 GCA_025923935.1 Candidatus Krumholzibacteriia bacterium | reverse complement strand
TGAAGAGACTTCCGAGCAGCCGGTCGAAGAGGCCACCCAGGCTCCTTCGGACATGTCGCCGGTCTCGTTGAACGACGTCTACTTCGACTTCGATCAGTACAATCTGTCGTCCGAAGCGAAGAGCACTCTGGAAGCGAATGCGCGCGAGCTCAAGCGCATGACGGATGCGGGTGTCACCATCGAGGGACACTGCGACGAGCGTGGCACGAAGGCGTACAATCTGGCGTTGGGCGAGAAGCGCGCGAACGCCGCCAAGGACTACTTGGTGACGCTTGGCGTCACCGCTTCGCGCATCAACACGATTAGCTACGGCAAGGAGCGCCCGTTCGAGACCGGCAGCAACGAGTCCGCGTGGGCCAAGAATCGTCGCGCCCACTTTACATCGAACTAGCGAAGGAGATCGGAAGTTGCGTCGCTTGCGCGCGTGTTTGATAGTCGCCACCCTGGCGCCGGCCTTGATGTCCGGTTGCTGGGGCGCCAAGTGGGCCAAGGGGCCGATCAACGCCGAAAAGGCGAACCTCAAGGCCGATTCACTGCGTGTCGAACAGCGGCGCATGGCCGAGCAGCTCGACCGGCTCGAGCGGCAATTCGCCGCCGACGCGGAAGAGCGCACGGCCGCGCAGGCTCGCATTGCGTCAACGCTCACCGATCTGGAAGAAACCCTGCGCGCGCTCTCGAGCCGAATCGAGGACAGCGAGCAGATGCAGCAAAACCGAGGGGGACGGAGCAGCCGTTCGAGCGGCTCGTCCCCCTCGGTCGGCTCCAAGTCGGCGCCGGCCGACTCGTCCGAGCTGGCCGCGGAAGACATCTATCGCGCCGCCTATCTCGACGTGACGCGCGGCAACTACGACCTCGCCGCCCCGGCGTTCCGCGATTATTTGGCGAAGAATCCCGACGGCGCTCGCGCCGCCGAAGCGCACTACTATCTCGGCGAGTGCGAGTATGCGTCGGAGCGCTGGCTCGAAGCCGCCGGCCAGTTCCAGCAAGTCGTGCGTGACTATCCCAAGGCGCGATTGGCACCGGCTGCCTATCTCAAGATGGGCAACGCGTACGCCAAGCTTGAAGAACGTGGGCTCGCGCAGCAAGCCTATCGCGCCCTGATCGAGAAACATCCCAACACCGAAGAAGCCAAGCAAGCCCGCGCTGCGCTGAACGAGCTCGGCGGCTAGCCAGCCGTTCGCCGTCGTGGGCGAAGTCGCTCTTTATTTCCTCGGGCTCGTCGTTCTGCTGCTGCTTTCCGCCTTTTTCTCCGGGTCGGAAGCGGCGCTGTTTTCCTTGAGCCGCAGCCAGCTGCGCGCGCTGCGCGACGCCTCACCCGGAGGACGCGCGGTGGCTCATCTGCTGGCCCATCCGCGTCCCCTCTTGATCACCGTGCTGGTCGGTAACCTCGCGGTAAACGTGCTCGCCACCAGTACCGCTACCAAGCTCGCCATCGACAACTTCGGCGCCCGCGGACTCGGCCTCGCCTTCGGCGTCATGTCGGTGCTCATCATGGTGCTGACCGAGGTGTTCCCGAAAGCGCTGGGAATGCACTGGGCACCGCGCGTCGCGCCCATCGTCGCGGTACCGCTCTCCGTCATCCATACCGTGCTGTGGCCCATCCGCGTGCCGCTGTCGAAATTTTCCGATACGGTGATCGACGCGCTCCGCGGGCGCATCGGCACGCCGCGGCGGTCATACGCGTGGGACGAGCTCTTGACCGCCGTTCGCCTCGGGCGGCGCGAAGGCAAGATCGGTGCCTTCGAGTACGAGATTCTCTCGCACGTGCTCGAGTTTCGCCAAAAAGTGGTGAAGGAGATCATGACGCCGAGCATCCACGTGATCTCGGCCTCGGTCGTCGCCGGGCGCGACGAGCTGTTGAAGCGGTTCGCATCCAGCGGGCGCTCGCGCATGCCCATTCACGGCGAATCCCCCGACGACATCATCGGTATCTTGCACGTCAAAGACTTGGTCGACCCGCAGGCGGCGCGCTCCGAGGACGATTTGCGCGCGCGCCTGCGCGAAGCCTTCTTCATTCCCGAGAGCGCGCCCATTGCCGAGCTGTACACCGAGCTGCAGCGGCGCAAGCTGCACGTTGCGATCGCCGTCGACGAGCACGGGTCCTTCGCCGGGGTCGTCACCACCGAGGATATTTTGGAGCAGATGATCGGCGAGATTCGCGACGCGCGCGACTCCAAGACACAACCGTTCCAACGCTTGGACGAAAAGCGCATCGTGGTGCAAGGTACGATGGAGATCGATCATTTCAACGAAGTGTTCGACACCGAGCTGCGCGACGAAGAGCACGAAACCATCGCCGGCTACGTGCTGGGGCGCGTGGGCCGCGTCCCGCGTGAAGGGGAAACCGTGGTGGCGGAGGGGTTGCGCTTTCACGTCGTGTCGGCACAGCCCAATCGCATTCGCAAGCTGCGGGTGGAGAAGGTATGAGCGATTTCGGGCTGTTGGTGGTGGCGGGCATCGCCTTCGCGATCGGTGTGATCGCGTCGGGGTGCGAGACGGCGTTCTTCGCAGCCGACCGGTTGCGCCTGCGCCACGCCGCGGCCAGCGGAGACCGCAGCGCTCAGCACGCGCTCGAGCTGTCGTCCGATCCGGAGCGTTTTCTTAGCACGCTGCTGGTGAGCTACAACCTGGCCGAAGTGGGCTGCACGGCGGTGTGCACCGTGTTGGCGACGCATTGGGTGGGCGACTCGGCCACCACCGTGGTGACACTCGTGCTGACGCCGATTTGGCTCATCTTCAACCAGATTATTCCCAAAGGACTCTTCCTCTATTACGCGACTCCGGCCGCCATCTTGTTCGCGGGGGTGGTGGGTCCGCTCTCGCTGCTTTTGTACCCGCTCGCCAAGCCGCTCAACCTGCTGGCCGACGCGCTCACACGTTTTTTGCCGGCGGACCCATCGACGCGACTATTGAACGTGAGCACCGAAGAGCTCTTGTTTCACATCGGCGACAGCCGCAGCGCCGGCTTGATCGCGCCCGAGACCACCGCCCTCATCGACCGCGCGATTGAGCTCAAGCAACTCGCGGTGCGCGACGTACTCACACCCTTGAGCCAGGTCGTCATGCTCGATTACGACGCGCCCCTGGATTCGTACGCGGAGGTCGTCGCGCGCGAAAAGTTCTCGCGCTATCCGGTCTACCGGGGCGATCGCAGCAACGTCATCGGTATTCTCGCCGTGCACGACTACGTCACGTCCACCGATCGCGAAGCGCTGCGCGCTAGTTTGCGGCCGCCCTACACGGTGTCGATCTCCGCCGCGGTGTCCGACGTGCTGGTGCAAATGCGCGAAGGCGGCCGCCACATGGCGATCGTGCGCGAGTCCAACGGCAACGTAGCCGGCATCACGACCCTGGACGACATTTTGCGCCGCTTGGTGGGAGCCATCGTCGATGAGTTCGATTGAAATGAAAACCGATCGCGCCATTGTGGAAGCACCGTTCGCCCTGGCAGGGCGGCGGCTCTTGTTGCTCGCCGACGGCTGCTTCACCACCAACGATGCCAAGACCGCCGCGTGCATCGCCATGTATCGCGCGAGCGACGTCGTGGCGGTGCTCGATCATGCGCGCGCGGGGAAATCGGTGCGCGCAGCCCTCGGCTTCGGCGGCGAGGCCCCCATCGTCGCCACCATCGACGAGGCGCTGCGCTTGCGCCCCGAGGTCGCGATCGTGGGCACGGCACCGGCCGGCGGCGACTTGGATGCCGAGACGCGTGCGCAAGTCGCACGCTGTCTTGAAGCGGGGCTCGACGTCGTGAGCGGCATGCACGCCTTCCTCGGCGACGACGGCGATCTCATGCGCATTGCGCGCGCCCGCGGTGCACGCGTGTGGGATGTGCGGCGCGTAGCCGAGATGCGATTGGTCTCCAACGGCAAGGGCTGCACCACCGGCGCCAAAGTCGTGCTCACCGTCGGCACCGATTGCAACGTGGGCAAGATGACCGTCGCCGTCGAGCTCGATCGCGCGG
>JAICFA010000262.1 GCA_025923935.1 Candidatus Krumholzibacteriia bacterium | reverse complement strand
GCGAGGGGATGCTCGCTCCCGCGCTCGAGGCTCGCCGCCAGTCGCAAAAGCAGGTTTTCATCGATGCCGTTCGCGTTCACCGTCACCAGCTTGGGCTTTCCTTCCGTCAGCGTTCCCGTCTTGTCGATCACCAGCGTGTCGACCTTGTGCAACAGCTCGATGGCTTGTGCGTCGCGAAACAAAATGCCAGAAGTCGCGGCCTTGCCCATCGCGACCATGATCGACATCGGTGTCGCCAGACCAAGCGCGCACGGACACGCGATGATGAGCACCGCGATGGCGTTGACGACGGCGTAGGCCAGGCGCGGCTCGGGGCCGGCCAGGGCCCAGATGGCGAACGTGATCACGGCAATGGCGATGACGATGGGGACGAAGTAGGCCGCGACGACGTCGGCGAGGCGCTGGATGGGCGCGCGGCTGCGCTGCGCTTGCGCCACCATGGCGACGATGCGCGCGAGCAGCGTGGCCGAGCCCACCTTCTCCGCGCGCATGACGAACGATCCGCTCGCGTTCACGGTGGAGCCGATGACGCGATCGCCCGGGTTCTTGGCAACCGGCATCGCTTCGCCCGTCATCATCGACTCGTCGACCACGGCTGCGCCGTCCTCCACCACACCGTCGACAGGAATTTTTTCGCCGGGACGAACCCGTAGCCTGTCTCCCACGTGCACGTGTTGCAACGGAATGTCGTGCTCGCCGCAATGCTCGATGCGCCGCGCCGTAGTCGGCTGGAGATTGAGAAGACTCTTGATGGCCGTTCCCGTGCGGCTGCGCGCGCGCAGCTCGAGTACCTGGCCCAGAAGCACCAGCGTCACAATCACCGCGGCTGCTTCGAAATAGACCGCCACCACACCCGCGTGACGAAACGACTCCGGAAAAATGCCGGGCAACACCGTCGCCGCCACGCTGTACACGTAGGCGACCGCAACACCGAGTCCGATCAGCGTGAACATGTTCAGACTACGATGTCGCACGGATGCGACGGCACGTTCATAGAACGGCCAGGCCGCCCACCAGCACACCGGTGTCGCCAGGACCAGCTCGACCCACGTCCGCGTGCGCGCGGGCACGAGGAGGTACCCCAGCAGCATGTGACTCATCGCCATCAACACGATGGGAGTGGAAAGTGCCGCCGCGACCCAAAAGCGTCGCGTCATGTCGGCAAGCTCGGGATTGGATTCGGATGCGGCGAGTTGCGAGGCGGCGGTGATCTCGGGCTCCAGCGCCATGCCGCACTTGGGGCACGAGCCGGGAACCGGTTGGCGCACCTCGGGGTGCATGGGGCAGGTATAGATCACCGGCTCTGCGGCCGGCGGGTGATGAGCGTGGCCCGCGTGGGGTTCCATAGTTGAACAAAAATCCTCTAAGTGGCTTGGGCGCGGGACCGGCCTCAATAGACCATTCCCGTCGCTTCGGTTATATTGTGATCGGACCTATACCCGCCATATCGGAGTTTTCATTATGAACAAACAGAGACGGTTTGCGGTCGGCATCGGCGTCATCCTGGCCGCGTTGGGCTACTTCGCCTTCGTCGGATATCAAGAAGGCAAAGCGTATTACAAGACCATCGATGAGGTGGCTGCGATGGGCGACGACGACGCTCACAAGCGCTTGCGCGTCGCCGGTGTGGTGCAGCCCGGCTCCATCGTGCGCCAGGGCAACGATCTGTCGTTCACGCTCGCGCAGCTGGGCGATGACGCGACCTTAACACTTCCCGTGTCCTATACCGGCACCCAACCCGTGCCCGACACCTTCAAAGACGGCGCCGATGCCATCGTCGAAGGACACCGCCAGCCCGACGGCACCTTTCACGCCGATCACATTCAAGCCAAATGCGCGTCGAAGTACGAAGCCAAGTACGGCTCCAACGCGCAGCACCCGAGTCATGTTCCTATGAAGAGCGACTCGGCGTCGGGCGGTTCGTATTAAATGGCCGAGTTCGGCAGCTTTTGCGTCGTTCTGGCGCTGACGTTCTGTTTCTACGCCGTCTTTTCCCTTTTTTACGGCGCCAAGTCGGGCCGCCGCGATTTGGTCAAGAGCGGCGAGAACGCGGTGTTCGTGATGTTCGGCTTTGTCACGATGGCCGTGTTCGCCCTCGAAGTGCTGCTCATGCGCAGCGACTTCTCCATCGAATACGTAGCGGGCTATTCCAACCGCGACCTGCCGGTGTTCTACAAGCTGGCCTCGTTGTGGGGCGGGCAAAAAGGCTCGCTCTTGTTCTGGTCGTGGATTCTCACCATGTACACCGCGCTGGTGGCGCTGCGCAACCGCCGCTACGCCGGCAAGCTGATTCCCTACACCCTCGGCATCCTGTCGGTGACCAGTGCGTTCTTTCTCATTCTGAATGCATTTCCGGCAAATCCCTTCGAGCGGCTTGCCATGGACCATGGCGACGGCGTCATGCACGCCTTTACGCCGGAAGACGGCAAGGGATTGAACCCCCTCTTGCAGCACCCGGCCATGGTGATTCATCCGCCCATGTTGTACTTGGGCTACATCGGCTTCGTGGTGCCGTTCGCGTTTTGTTTGGGTGCGTTGCTCACGCGCGAACTGGGATCGGCGTGGATCAAGCTCGCGCGCCGTTGGACGCTGACCGCGTGGCTGTTTCTCGGCACCGGCATCCTCCTCGGCGGCCGTTGGGCCTACGTCGAGCTCGGCTGGGGCGGTTACTGGGCTTGGGATCCGGTCGAGAACGCGTCCTTGATGCCGTGGCTCACCGGCACCGCCTTCTTGCACTCGGTGATCGTGCAGGAGCGCAAGAACATGCTGAAGGTGTGGAACGTCGTTCTGATTCTCGCGACGTATCTGCTGGCCATCTTCGGCACCTTCCTCACCCGCAGCGGCATCGTTTCCAGCGTGCACGCGTTCGCCCAGTCGTCGATCGGAAACTACTTCATCGTGTTCCTGTGCTTGATGGGCGCGTTTTCGATTTATCTGGTGGTCACGCGACTCGGGTTTTTGAAGAGCGACAACGAGCTCGATTCCTACGCCTCGCGTGAGGCGAGTTTCTTGTTCAACAATCTGGTGCTGCTCGCCGCCTGCTTCGCGGTGTTGTGGGGAACTATCTTCCCCGTCATCTCCGAACTCATCCAAGGCGAGCAAGTGACCGTCGGTTCGCCCTTCTTCAACCGCATCAACGTGCCCATCGCGCTGTTCTTGTTGTTCCTGACCGGTGTGGGACCGCTGTTGGCGTGGCGTAAGACGTCGTTCGAGAGCATGCGCCGCATTTTCCTGTGGCCGACTCTTGCCGGCCTCGTGATCACGGCGGCCAGCATCGCGCTCGGCAATCGTTCCATTTACGCGGCGATTTCGTTCGGCCTAGCCGCCTTCGTCACCACCACGCTGACTAGCGAGTTCACGCGCGCAGCGCGGGCGCGCCGCCGCAACACCGGAGAGAATTTCATTGCGGCGGTTCTCGGGGTTACGGCTACCAACAAGCGCCGCTACGGCGGCTACATCGTCCACTTCGGCTTCGTGCTCTTGATGGTCGGCTTCACCGGCCAGGCCTTCACCACCGAAGGCTGGGGCGAGGTCAACGTGGGCGAGCGCTTCACTATCGGGCACTACGAGTTCGAATGCTTGGCGATCGACGACGTCGAAGATCCCAACTTTGTCGGCATGAGTGCCACCGTCGCCGTCTATAAGGACGGTAAAAAGCTCGATACCCTCGCACCGGAGAAGCGCCACTACGCCGCCAGCGATCAAACCACGTCCGAAGTTCGCATGCACCACACCATCCAGGAAGACGTGTATGTCGTGTTCGCGAACGTGAACGAAGAGACCAACAAAGCGGTGCTGCAGGTGTGGATCAACCCGCTGGTGAGCTGCGTCTGGCTGGGCGGCTTCGTCATGGTGCTGGGCACCTTGGTAACGCTGCTGCCGAATCGTCGGGAGCGCGCGATCTCTCGGCAAAAGCACATGGTCGAGCGTCTCCTCGCGGAAGCCGAGCGCGCGGCGGCATCGCGATGACTTC
>JAICFA010000261.1 GCA_025923935.1 Candidatus Krumholzibacteriia bacterium | reverse complement strand
GTCGCCGCCACCCAGCCGCGTTTCATCGAAGTGGTCGGTGACTTCTTCGTGCGCGGCGGTATCCACACCGTTGTCACCGTGCGGCGCGGCGAGTCGAAGGCCGCGGGGTAGCCGTGCGCACGGAAAATTTCGTCGCGGGCGAAAATTCTTTCCCGTTAATGTCTGCAGCTTAGTATCTTGGGCCCAGCGTTCCTCCCGACGCGTGCGCGTGCGCGCGCGAGTTCAAGGAGGACCGCATGTCCAATCATCTATCCGCTCTCAGCGACCGCGAACTGCTCGCCGCTTTGCACGCACTCCGCGGCAGCGAGCGCGAAAGCCTCCTCGAGATCCTCCGTCACCTGAACGAAGTCGAGCGCCGCAAGCTCCACCTCAAGCTCGGCTACTCGTCGATGTTCGTCTACTGCACCGAGCACTTGTGCTACTCCGAGTCCACGGCGGCGCGGCGGGTGCAAGCCGCGCGGTGTGTGGCCCGCTTCCCGAAAGTCGAGACGCTGCTGGTGAGCGGGGAGATCAACTTGGTGACGCTGGGACTGGTGGCGAGTCTGCTCACGCCCCAGAACGTCGACTGGTTTCTGGAAAAGATTCGGAACAAGCGCCAGCGCGAAGTGGAAGCCATTGCGGCCGCGTTTCGCCCCGCGACGTACTTGCGCGATCGCGTGCTGCGCGTCAGTGTGCCGGCGCCGGTAACACCGTTGTCGTCGGCGACCACACCATCGCTCTCGCTGAGTTCCGCATCGACCGGCAGCGCCACGCCGGCCGAGAGCGCCACGCCGGCCACGGGGGAATCGGCCAATGCGCCGGCGAACTCTGCCGAGGTTGCGGCGGCGGTACCACCGGCGGACGATGCGAAAGGCGTCACTCCCGGTCCGTTGCTTGTGAACGTCGGTTCAAACTCCCATAATGGGAGTGAAAAAACACCCAGCCCGATCGCAACGGTACCGAAGCTCTACATTCAGTTTCTCGCCGACGAGAATTTCATGCGGGACTACAACGAGGCGTGCGCGCTCTTGTCCAACAGTTTGCGGCGCATCTCGTTCTCCACGGTATTTACCGCGGTGCTGCGCGATTACCTCGAACGCCACAGTCCCAAACGGAGGCAAGAGCGTCGCGACGCGAGACAAGCGGCCATCGAAACGCCTCGCTCCACCCAGCCGGCGGGCGCGCACGCGGGAGCAAGAACGGATGGGGCGCAATCAGATCGATCGCGCGTGGAGGTTGCCGTGACGCCGCCGCGACGACTGCCCATCTCCCCGCAAACCCGCGATGCGGTATTCCTGCGCGACCAGGGACAATGTACCTATGTGGGAAGGGACGGGCATCGCTGCAGCGAAACCAACAATTTGCACGTCGACCACATCAAACCGGTGGCGCGCAATGGAAAGGACGAGCTCGAGAATCTACGGCTCTTGTGCTCGACGCATAACCGATTGGAAGCCGAAAGAATATTGGGTCCGGATGCGACGCGGCGCATTCGCGAAAGGGACCCGACGGCGCCGTAGTGCAGGCCGCTACTCGGCCTGCTTGCCCTTCACCATCGGGACGAAGCGAACGCCGGTGATGACGCGCTTGGAGACGTCGCCGTCTTTCGACTTCTCGACGAGGAGCAGCTCTTGGAAGGTCGTGCCGACGGGAACGACCATACGACCGCCTTTGGCCAGTTGATCGATGAGCGCTTCGGGGACTTCAGGCGGTGCGGCGGTCACGACGATCTTGTCGAACGGCGCATGCTCAGGCCAACCTTTGTAGCCGTCGCCGATTTTGACCGTCACGTTTTCGTAGCCGAGTTGTCGCAGTCGCGTCGTCGCTGCCGTGCCGAGGGCCGGGACGATTTCGATGGTGTAAACGTGCTCGACGAGCCGGGAGAGCACGGCGGCTTGATACACGGAACCGGTGCCAATCTCGAGCACATGGTCGCTGGGTTGTGGGTCGATCGTCTCCGTCATCAAGGCCACGATGTACGGCTGCGAGATGGTCTGGCCATGGCCGATGGGGAGAGGATGGTCGTCGTAGGCGGAGGTGACGTCTTCTGGGGGCACGAACAGGTGACGCTTCACGTCGCGAAGGGCTTGCAGCACACGGGCGTTTTCAATCCCGCGTTTTTCTATCTGGCGATCGACCATTCGGTCGCGTTGCTCGGTCATTTCCTGTTCCGTCTGCGCGACGGCTAGCGACGTCGCGCACGCGCAAGCCACAAAAACGAGTACGGCGGCACGCATGCAATCACAGGTCGCCGGCTTCTCGTGCGGCGGCCGGGTCCGGGCCTCCGCCCTCGATCGAGAAGCGGGCCCGCACGTCGCGAATGGCAAGCCGCATGGCGTCGAACTGCTCCGTATCGGCCGAGTTGCTCTCGTATGGATTCGACTGCGGGAGTTGCGCGACGTAGACCCACGCATCCAGCGACTCGATGGTCGTTCCCACGGGCGGGCCGTCTTCGGCTTGAATGCGATTCCACTGCTCGCGGGTGAACACCAAGAACCGGCACAGCGGCTCTTCGCGCCCACCGTCGCGCGGTATGTAAAACAGCGTCACCGAGTACGCGGCCTCGGATGGAGGCTCGTTCGCGTGTTCGTTGGAGTCCGCGTCGACCCGATATCGGGCCGGTGGCCAGGTCGACGGCGGATCGAACCGAATCCCGGCTGCGCGAACGATAACCGACCGATTCGAATGGCCCGATGCCACCACGGTGCTATCCGTCCGGGCCGACTCGCTGTGCGACGTATCGCGTTTCGAGCAGGCTCCCCACGCGAGTGCGGCGACGCCAATTACGATTGTAAGCCTTCGCACGGAGCTCCTCTTCCCGGGGACGACCTCGTTGCCACTGTTCCGGGGACGGCGTATCTTGACTCT
The DNA here is from genome assembly GCA_025923935.1 of Candidatus Krumholzibacteriia bacterium. GTDB lineage: Bacteria > Krumholzibacteriota > Krumholzibacteriia > WVZY01 > JAKEHA01 > JAKEHA01. Next base: position 1,144 of record JAICFA010000261.1, on the reverse strand, counting down.
ATGATAGCGTACGACCGCTCCGCGACCAACAGCCGCCATTACATGCCGGTCATTGTCGTGCTCCTCATTGGCGCCGCTGGTATCACCGGCTGCAGCGACGACTCCAACCCGGTGGATCCAAACGGACGGCTCTGCGGCGGGGAGACGGGGCTGGGCGTCCTCGTCGAAGGACGGGCCGAGCCCTTCGAATTCTGTGTCGACGACGATAATGTGGGCGCAGTGCTCACCGCCGAAAATCGCTACGACGTGGGTGCGCAGGTATCCAGCGACGACGGCGATTTCGTCGTCCGTATGGTGTTCGCGGTGCGTCAGTTCCCCGCCACACTCCGTGTCGTCGATACCCTGGCGGAGGCCACCTCGGATATCGACGCCGTGTGGCTGTATTATGAAGAGGTCCCCGCCGGTGGCGACCCCATCGAGTCGTTTGAGGCGAACGGCGGTAAGTTCGCCCGCGGATTTGTCGACGAAGAGGTCGCGTCGGGCACCTTCAAGAACGTCACCTTCTCGATGCGCGACTTCTCCACCGGAGACCCTGCCGGCGAGCGCAAGTTCACCGACGGGATCTTCTCGATATCCGTCAAGGTTCCGACCGCAACCACGCCGCCGCTCGCTGCGCGCTGACAAATCTCCGCCGTCATCGCTGCGTGCGCCCTCGCGTCACGCCTATGCCCCGCGTTGACGGATGCCGCACGGCGGTTTAGTCTGATCGCGTGATTCACGCTCTCGCCGCCATCGATCTCTCCGCCATCTCCGGCAGCAGCCGCGCATTCATCGTCGCGGGCGCCATCGTTCTGTTCTTTTGCGTTCTCGGCTTCATTGCCGAGCGCGTGATCCTGACGGCACTGCGCCGCTTCGCGCGCAAGACAAACTTCATGTTCGATGACATCGTCATCGACGCGCTCAAGGGCGCGGCGCGCTGGGGTTTTCTTCTGTTCGGGATTTTCGCGGCATTGCCCGCACTGCCCATCCCGCTCCAGTACAGCGACGAGATCACCATGGCGGGGCGCCTGGTCGTACTCATTTTCCTGATTGTCTTGGTGGGACGCTTCGCCAGCGGAATCGCCGGCCACTACGCCTATCGCTGGTTCCCATCGTCCGTCAGCCTGATGAAGATCGTCGTCAACGTGATCGTGATGACGTTCGG
>JAICFA010000260.1 GCA_025923935.1 Candidatus Krumholzibacteriia bacterium | reverse complement strand
GCCAAGCATCTGGCGCGCGTGGTCGAAAATCCCATCGATGCCGCGGCGTATTCGGCCGCCGAGCGGCACGTCGAGCCGGCTCGCGGCGGCTTCTTGCCGACGGCTACGCCCTCGCTCGAAGGCAGCCCGGTCGATTACGTCATCGTGACCGTCGATACCCTGGCCGCCGCCTTCCAAAATCTGGCCGATTGGAAAACCGCCAAGGGTGTTCGCACAGTGGTGCGCACGGTGGAATGGATCGAGGCCAATTATCCCAACGGGGTGGACCAAGCCGAGACGATCCGCACCTTCATCGCCGATGCGTATCAGTTTTGGGGGATCACGTACGCCCTGTTGGGCGGCGACGCCAGCATCGTTCCGGTGCGGTTGGGTGCTTCGGTGTATCTAGGCGCCCGCGACATTCCCGTCGACATGTACTACGGATGCGTGGACGGCGATTGGAACGCGGACCACGACGAGTTCTTCGGCGAAGCGGCCGACGGTACCGATATGTACCAAGAGGTTTACACGGGACGTTTGCCGGCCACGAGCGTCGCGACGGCGAACATTCTCGTCAACAAAGTCATCAATTACGAAACGCCGGTCGATCCGTCCTACACCGCGACCGGATTGCTGCTGGCCGAAGTGCTGTTCCCGATCGATTGGAATGGAAGCCAGAGCATCGCCCAGGACGGCGCCCAGTTTGCCGAGTACCTGTGGCTCTCGGCGTTGAACAATCCCGCGCTTTCCGTCAACAAGATGTACGAGAACTACACGCCCTATCCGCCCGCTGTGCAGGAGACGTCTCCGGGTGTCATCGCCGCGCTGAACCAGGGGTACGACCACGTCAACCACGTGGGACATGGCTTCCGTTTCAACATGTCGGTGGGACAGGGAAGCGTCACGAACTCGGACGCCGACGCGCTGACCAACGCCAATCGCTATACGAATTTCTACCTGCTCAACTGCACGGTGGTGGCGTACACGTATTTCTGCCTCGCGGAGCACTTCCTGGTCAATCCCAACGGCGGAGCGGTATCGGTGGTAGGTGCCAACGAGAGCGCGTACCCGCTCCTGTCGCAGCCCTACATGAACGAATACTACGAGCTGGTATTCAACGAGGATGTGGTGCACATCGGCGAAGCGATGGCACGCTCGCGCGAGCCGCGCACGCCGCTGGCACTCGCCGCCGACAACGGCGATCGCTGGACGCACTACATCTACACCATACTGGCCGATCCCGAGATGACGCTGTGGACGGCGCACGCCGACCCGCTCACGGTGACGTATCCGCCGGCAATCGGTTACGGCAATTTCCCCATCACCGTCCACGTGACGGACGCCGGCGGGCCCGTCATGAATGCGCGCGTTTGTCTTTCGAAAGGTGACGAAGATTACGAAGTCGGTCTCACCGACGCTTCCGGCAACGTCACTTTGACGATGACCGCGGAGTCGGCGGGCAACATCGCCGTGAACGTCACCGCATTCAATCACGCGCGCCACATCGGAGCGATCACGGTGGGCAGCGTCCCCGGCCCGTTCATGAATTTCGCGAGCGTCGCCATCGACGACGACGCGACGCTGCCCAGCATCGGCAACGGCGACGCCGTCATCGATGCCGGCGAGACAGTCGGCTTCGTCGTCTCGGTCAAGAACACGGCGACCAACAATGCCACCAACGTGTCGCTGGTGTTGCGCGCGGTGTCGGGCAACTGCACCGTCTTGGACAGCACGGCCACGGTCGGATCGGTGCCGGCGGGGCAGACCGTCGCGGCCCAGGATCGATTCTTGGTGCACTTCGGGTCGGTGATCCCGGACCGCACGCCGGCGGAATTCACTCTGGCGGTGAAGCAGTTCGGCGTCACGGTACGCTCCGATCGCTTCAACCGCATCGTCCATGCTCCCGACGTCGACTTTGCCGTGCTGCGCATCAACGATACCGCCACCGGCAACGGCGACGGAGTCAACCAAGCGGGCGAAGACTTCCGGCTGCACTACCAGCTGACGAACACCGGCACGGGCGCGGCGTACGGACTGACGGCACAGCTCTCCGACTTGAGCGGTGCGTTCGTCTTGACCGACCCGACCGACGCCTTCCCCGCGGTGCCGACAGCGGGAGCGGGCGAAAACGCCGAAGGCTTCCTGCTTCGCGAAAACGACGTCTCCACCGAGCACAGTCTGCAAGTGGTCGTGACCGACGCGTACGGACGCTCGTGGAACAAGGTGTTCGAGCTGCGCCGTCCCGCTCCGCCCAGCAACCTCGGTTTCGATCCCAGCTTTGGTTCCGACCGCTTGCAAGTGTTCTGGGACGCGAGCACGTCCACCGACGCCAATCGCCACCGGCTGTACCGGTCGCTCGCGGCGGGCGGTCCCTTTACACTCGTCAATCCCGACCCGATCTATCACTCGGTGTATCTCGACCGTGGACTCTTGCCGACCACGCGTTACTACTACCGCGCCACCGCCGTGGACGCGTCGGGCAACGAGAGTGCGCCGTCCGTCGTGTACTCGGGCAGCACCAACCCCAAGCAGGTGGAGGGCTGGCCGATCACGATGACGTACGAAACCGTGAGCTCGCCGGTGGTCGGCGACGTGGACGGCGACGGTCAGAAGGAAATCGTGCAAGGCAACGGCAAGATGCACGCGTGGCACGCCGACGGCGTGGAGCTCGTCGACGGCGACGGCAACGCGCAGACGTGGGGACTGTTGAGCACGCAGGGTAACTCCTTCGTGTCGCACACCGCGCTCGCGCCCATCGACGGCAATCCCGGCATGGAAATCCTCGCCGCGTCGCGCGACACGCGCCAAGTGTTCATCTTCAACCATCAAGGCAACGTCGTGGCGGGCTGGCCGCGCTCGGTGCAGAATGCCATCCGCGCCGCGCTGGTGGCGGGGGATATCGACAACGACGGCACGCGCGAAGTGATCGCACTGGACGAGCGCGGTGTCCTGTACGTGTGGCATCCCAACGGCACCGAGTATCGTGACGGCGACAACAACCCGTCGACGCAAGGCGTGTTCCGCACCTTCGCGGGGTGCACCTACCAGTACACCTGCCCCGCCATCGCCGATTTCGATAACGACGGTGTCAACGAAATGATCCTGGGCACGCAAGGGGACTCGGTTTACGTCGTCAACAACAACGGGTCGAACATGCCGGGCTGGCCCAAGAAGTTCAACTCGGACATTTCCGGCAGTATTGCCGTAGGAGACGTCGACAACAACGGCGACCTCGAGATGGTGGTGTGCGAATACGGCGGCAACGTCTACGTGATGAATCACAACGGCACCACCATGTGGGTCCGCTTCTTCCAAAACCAGCTCAGCTTCGGACCGTCGCCTGCGCTCGCCGACCTGAACGGCGACGGCAAGCTGGAGGTGGTGATCCCCAGCAAGAATCGCAATCTGTACGCGGTGCAGTGGAACGGCACCGATCTACCGGGCTGGCCCGTGGTGTACGCCACCCAGCTGTACACCGAGTCGTCGCCCGTAATTGCCGACATCGACGACGACGGTGGGCTCGACGTGATCCTGGGCGACGAGATGAAGTTCATCAACGCGTGGCGCGCGAACGGCCAAGTGGTCGACGGTTTCCCGCTGGCGCTAAACGACGCGGTGCGCGCAACACCGGTGGTTGCCGACGTCGACGGCGACGGACACGTCAATATCGTGGCGACGGGCTGGGACAAGGCCGTCTATGTGTGGGACTTTCCCAGCACCTTCAATCCCGCCAAGGCGCCGTGGCCGCGCTTCCACGGCAATTTGTTCAACGACGGCAACTACAGCACCGTCGTCCCGACCCCGGTGGGTGGAGTGAGCTTCTCGTTCGCGCGCGCGGCGCGCGGTGTGGCGCTGCAGTGGATCGTGCCGGACGCGGTGGGGGGCGAGCTCTCGCTGTCGCGGGCGGAAGTGGCGGGCCGGGAGACGGGGACGTTCGCGCGCGTGTCGCCGGCTTTGGCGATTAGCGCAGACGGGCTGGTGCGCTGGGTGGATGCGACGGTGGAAGAAGGGGAACGCTACGCGTACCGGCTGGAGAGCTCGGAGGGG